>CAZXEI010000032.1:0-4780 GCA_964639775.1 uncultured Candidatus Saccharibacteria bacterium | reverse complement strand
GGGCTCAAAAGTAATAGCCGTATAAAAATAAGTAAAACCGATAATCAATAAGAAATACGTTAATCCATAAAACCATGGATTACCCATAAACCATCCAATGCCTCCGGCAATTGAGGCCAAAATATGATTGGAAGATTCAGCCCAAAATTGAGTAAGCATTTGAGGAAAACTCATAACTGCCAAAGCAAAGATAATCGGCAAGACTCCGGCTGGGTTAACGTTCAAAGGTAGATAGGTAGAAGATCCACCATACATTTTCATCCCCCTAACTCGTTTAGTATAGGCAACTGGAATATTCCTCCTACCCTCATTAATGAGCACAACTAAAGTAATAATTAAGAGACTAGAGGCAACAAATATAAGCAATAATGGTAACATTTCGATTGTCCAATCGGAAACAAGCTGAGCTAAAGACATAGGAACTCCCGAAATAATACCAGCAAAAATCATTAACGAGACTCCATTCCCAATCCCTCTTTCGGTAATCATTTCACCTAGCCACATTAGAACTACCGCTCCCGCGGTTACAGTAATTAGAGCACTTATTAGGGCAAAACCACTAAAAGATTCAATAATGCCCTGACCTCGCAAAAGAGCCATCATGGCATAACCCTGAAGAACAGCCAAAGGAATAGTTAAAACTCTTCCATATTGATTGAATTTTCGGCGCCCTGATTCTCCCTCTTCGCGATAAAGTTTCTCTAGGGCCGGGAAAATCATTGTTCCCAATTGCAAAATAATAACAGCTGTAATATAGGGCCCCATTCCCAACATGACAATTGAAAAATTGCTCAATGCTCCACCCGTTAAAAGATTGAAAAACCCCATAAATTCACTCTGGGCAAAAAATGTCTCTAATTTTGCCAAGTCAACTCCTGGGATAGGAATAACCGCCATCGCTCTGAAAATAGCAAAAATGAATAAGACAAACAAAATTTTTCGTCTTAATTCTTTGTTTCTCCAGATATCAGCTATTTTTTGATACCACGGTGTTTTCATTTTTTGCCGTCTTTAGTCTTTTTAGCTGCTTCTTTCTTCCTTTTACCAGAAGACTTCTTTTTAGCTTCCCGACGCTTCTTGGCCTGCTTCTGAGCTGCCTCTTTCTTTTTTTGAATTTGCTCTGAGGTTAACTCTTTCTTAACTTTCTTGCCTCTCTTGATTTTCTCATCAACGATCTCCCCTTTGGCTGAGATGATCTTATCGCGTGCCGATTCAGAAATAAAACATCTCTCAATTTTAAGAGGTTTGCTGATTTTCCCGTCTCCTAGAATTTTAACAGTTGGAATTTTTTTGTGATAGCTCGAGATGATGCCTTTCTCTTTTAAAGTTTCAGGAGAAACTGTCTCATCGGTTCCAAAATTTTTCTCAAGTAAAGACAAATTAACTGTCGCCAAAATTTTTCTCTTACCTCCGCTAGTATAACTAGCTCCTTTCAGTTTATGATAGCGCTTGATCAAAGGCCTGATGATCGGTTCAAACCGTGCACCAGATCTTGATTTTTGTCCTTTCACGCCTCGACCGGAATAAGTTCCTTTCTTCCCGCCTCGGCCGACTCTTTTTTTATTTTTCAATCCCCGATTAGATTGTAATTGATGTAATTCCATATTTTAAGACAATTTTTGAAAAGCATTCATCGTCGCCTGGGCAATATTTAACTTGTTGCTGGAGCGAGAAAGTACTTTTGCTGAGACATCGGTAATACCAACTAATTCACACAAAACTCTAATTGAACTTCCGGCAACTAATCCACCGCCTTTTGGCTTATCTTTTAACATAATACGAGATGCTCCGAATTTTCCGTCAACCGAATAAGCGATGAGCCCTTCTTTCAAGGGAATGGTTATCATTGATTTTTCGGCAACTTTATTTGCTTTCTCAATGGCTTGACGAACATTATTCCCTTTGGCTACCCCTACGCCAATTTTCCCTTTTCGATCCCCTAAAGCAACCACTGCCTGAAAACGCATTCGTCGTCCACCAGACGTAACTCGGGTAACTCGATTAATCTCTAAGACGCGAGAGTCAAACTTCTTTTCTTTTTCCGGTCTTCGAGAACGACTCCCCTTTTTACTTCGGTTGAAAGACCCTACTTTTGTTTGATTTTTATCTTCTTTTTTTTCCATAATCTTTCAAAACTTTAAACCGCCCGAACGAGCTCCTTCGGCCACTGCCTTAACCCGGCCATGATATTTATATCCTCCTCGATCAAAAACCACTTCTTTTTTATCAATTGCCTTAGCCTTATCGGCAATCGCTTTCCCAACAGCTTCAGCCGCTTTAATTTTACCTTTCAATGAGATTCCTAAATCTGAGGCCGAAGCAATGATTATACCTTTTTCGTCATCAATCAATTGAGCATAGATATGTTTATGAGAGCGAAAAACAAATAATCTGGGTTTCTCGGCCGTACCACAAATCTTGCCTCTTAAACGACGATGCCTTACTTTCCGATTGACTATTTTTTTTAAATTCCAAGATAACATAATCATTTACCGGCAGCTGCTTTTTTGCCTTCTTTTCGCCTTACTTGTTCTCCTAAATAACGAATTCCCTTTCCTTTGTATGGTTCCGGTGGTCTTATTTTTCTAATGGCGTGAGCCACTTGTCCTATTTGATCTTTGTGAATCCCTGAAATGACAATACGGGTATTGCTTGGAACTTGAAATTCTATTCCCGGATCAGGTTTTATTTTAACTTCATGGCTAAATCCAACCTCCAGAACAAGATCTTTTTCTTCCATTCGAGCGCGATAACCCACTCCTACCAATTCGAGTTCTTTTTGAAAACCATTAGCGACGCCCTCAATATCGTTTGCCAATAAAGATCTAAATAATCCCCAAAAAGCATTTGAGCGACTAGATTCTTTATTAATGCTAACTAAAATCTGACCATCATTTTTTTCGGCTTTTACCTCTTCAGGTAAAATCCTTTCTGTCGAGCCTTTTGGCCCAACAATCGTTATGTTCTGACCTTCAATCTTAACTTCAACTCCATCCGGTATTTCAATTGGTTTTCTTCCGATACGACTCATGTTTACCAAATTTTACCAATTAATTCTCCGCCCTCATTTTGTTTGCGGGCTTCTCGACCGATCATCAGCCCTTTAGACGTTGAGATAATAGTTATTCCATGACCTCTTTTAAATGGCTTAATGTCTTTTGCCGCCACATAAATGCGCTGTCCGGGCTTAGAGACTCTTGTGATTTCGTGAATCTTAGGCTGACCGTCGCGATAAGCCAAAACTAAACGCAAGCGTTTTTGAGTTCTATTCCCTTCTTTTTCGACTTCAGCCAAAAAGCCATTGTCAACCATTAAACGTGACAATCTCATTTTCATTTCAGAATAAGGAGCACGTGTTTCGCTCAAGCCAACCGCCTGAGCGTTTCGTATGCGAGTGAATAAATCTGATATAGGATCTGTATTCATAATAATTTACCAACTGCTTTTCCGAACACCCGGAATTTTACCTTCATTCGCCAATTCCCTAAAACAAATCCGACACAAACCAAACTTTCTCATGTAACCACGATTGCGACCACAAGCAAAACAACGGTTGCGATGCCGAACTTCATATTTAGGTTCTCTATTACTTTTTGCAATTTGTGACTTCTTTGCCATATTTACGATAATTCTTTTTTATCTGAATCAAAACGAAAAGGAACACCCAACAAAGTTAACAGGCGTAAACCTTCTTCGTTGGTTTTAGCCGTCGTAACGATGACTGCCTCCAACCCAAACAACATTCTTTCTTCTTCGCTTGATATCTCCGGGAAGACGGTTTGGTCGGGGAAGCCGATAGTTAAGTTACCACGTCCATCCATCGATTTCAAATCAATCCCTCGGAAATCCCTGGTTCGAGGAAGCGCTAACTTAATAACACGATCAAGAAAATCATACATATAGTTTCGGCGCAATGTCACAATATATCCAATCGGATCTCCTTTTCTTAATCTAAATCCAGCCACTGACTTGCGGGCTTTCCTTAAAGACGGCTTTAGACCGGTAATAATTGCCAAATCTTTTTTAATCGATTCTTGAATTTTTTCGAATTGATCTCCGCTTTTGATTTTGTCTGATAGGCGGCCAAAACCCGTATTAACAACAATTTTATCAAGCCGGGGAACGGCTAAATCATTTTTATAATCAAATTCTTTTTTCAATTCAGCCAAAACTTCGCTATTATATTTTTCTTTTAATTTTTTATCAGAAGCCGTAATCATTTTAATCAATTATTTTTTGACACTTTCGACAAATACGCTTTTTTTGACTTGAACCCTCGCCGCGATACCCAACTCTCGTTCTTTCGTTGCATTGAGGACAAATTAAGGCCACATTAGAAACCGGCAAAGGTTGAGGAACTTCTACGATTTGCCCTTTTTCTCCCTCTTTTCTAGGCTTAACCCTTTTCTTAGTCATCCTAATCCCATCAACAATCAATCTATCTTTCTCCGGAATAACTCTCAAAACCCGGCCTTTTTTGCCCCGGTCTCGCCCACTTATTATAAGAACATTGTCTTTCTTTTTTATCTTCATACGACTTCTTGAGCTAAAGAATGAATCCTGGAAAACCCTCTTTCTCTTAGTTCTCGAGGGATCGGCCCAAAGATACGCTGTCCTCTCGGTTCTTTTTCTTTGGCCAAAACAACAGCAGCATTCTCGCTAAAAGAGATATAAGAACCATCTGAACGTCGATAGGGTTTTCTCTGTCGAACAATCACGGCTTTTACCACTTCGTGCATCTTTGTCTCTTTGCGAGGCTCTGCTTTTTTAACAACAGCAG
>CAZXEI010000031.1:0-4794 GCA_964639775.1 uncultured Candidatus Saccharibacteria bacterium | reverse complement strand
TTATTCTTTGATTTTATTCAAGGGGCTCTCCGGAGCATTTATTTTTATGCTTAAAAAACATTCTATTTATTTTGATCATGCAGCTACTACCCATACCGAGAAAGAGGTGTGGCGAGCGATGAGACCATGCTTTAATCGGTTTTTTGGTAACGCCGGTTCGTTACATCGTTTTGGGCGCGAGGCTAATAAAATTATGGATAGAGCACGTGGAAAAATAGCTGAAGTTTTGGGAGTTCAGCCTAGCGAAGTTATTTTTACTGGTTCGGGGACAGAAAGTGATAATTTAGCTGTGCTGGGGGTAGCTAGAGCCTACAGTCAACAAGGGCGACATTTAATTTCAACCAAAATAGAGCACAAAGCGGTCTTGAATCCGATGAAAAGATTGTTAAAAGAAGGGTTTCGGGTTGATTTTCTGCCAGTTGAC
Organism: uncultured Candidatus Saccharibacteria bacterium; assembly: GCA_964639775.1. Taxonomy (GTDB): domain Bacteria; phylum Patescibacteriota; class Minisyncoccia; order Minisyncoccales; family UBA1441; genus CAZXEI01. The sequence continues at coordinate 4,370 of CAZXEI010000031.1, read as the reverse complement.
GGCCAAGGGTTGGTTTCGGCTGATCAATTAAAAGAAAATATTACAGACGAGACAACTTTAGTGTCTATAATTTATGCTAATAATGAAATTGGAGTTATTGAACCGATTCAAGAAATCGGAAGAGTAATAAAACAAATTCGTCTTGATCGAGAAAAAAGAAAGATAACAACGCCAATCTTTTTCCATACAGACGCTTGCCAGGCAGCGGGATACCTTCCGTTGCAAGTTAATGAATTGGGTGTGGATTTGTTAACTTTAAACGGCAGTAAAATTTATGGACCCAAGGGCACAGGATTGCTTTACGTAAAATCAGGAATTAAGTTAGATCCGCCTATTTTAGGTGGAGACCAGGAATTTGGTTTTAGACCGGGGACGGAAAATGTGCCTGGAGCCATAGGGTTAGCAATTGCTTTGGAAATTGCTCAACAAAAAAAAGAAAAAGAAGCCAAAAGACAGATTGAACTAAGAGATTATTTTATTAAAAGAATAACCTCTGAAATCCCTAATGTTTTTTTGAACGGAGATCCAATTCGCAGAATGCCTAATAATATTAATGTCTCGGTTCTGGGCATAGAAGGGGAAGCTATGTTGTTATGGCTAGACAAATATGGGATTGCGGCTTCAACCGGTTCAGCTTGCGATTCTCGAAGCCTAGAGCCTTCTCACGTTATTCTGGCTTTGGGCCGAAGTTATGAATATGCTCATGGTAGTCTGCGATTAAGTTTAGGGCGAAGAACAACAAAAAGAGAAATCGATTATTTTATGTCGGTTTTCCCCAAAATAGTTACAGAATTAAGAAAAATATCTGCTGTTAGACATGGATGATGTTATTAACGGAAATCTAAATTGGGCTTATTCTGATAAAGTTAAGGATCATTTTTTCCATCCTAGAAACTTTATGGCAGAAGAGCCAAAAGAGGGATATTTTGATGCAGTTGGTCGTGTTGGTAGCCTAGCTTGCGGTGATATTATGACTATTTGGATTAAAATTAATGATGACCGAATTATTGATTTGAAATGGCGCACTTTCGGCTGTGCTTCGGCTATTGCTGCAACCTCTGTTTTTTCGGAAATGGTTTTGAAGAACAAAGGAATGAATCTTGACCAAGCGATGAAGATTACTCCCGAAGAGATAATGAATGAATTAGGCGGACTGCCGGCGCGCAAAGCTCATTGTTCTGTTTTGGCCGACAAAGCCTTTCAGCAAGCGATTAATAATTATTTTCGAATAACGAATCAATCTCAGAGGATTGTTTCCGATGGTTCACGAGTTATTGACTCTGATTTACATATTACAGAACAAGATATTATCTCAGCTGTTTTAAACGGGGCGAAAAATCTGGAAGATATTCAAAATCAACTTAAAGTTGGTATTGGTCGGCCCGAGATCAGAGCAGAAATAGAACGTCTGATTAAAGATTATCTGAAAAACAGAAAGTTTACTTGTCCGAAAGAATGATTTCTCTCGTTAGAGCGAAAAAGAAAACAAAAAATGTTTTTGTGGCTTTATCTGGCGGCATAGATAGTGCCGTAGCGGCTGCTTTGTTAAAGAAAAAGGGGTATAGGGTGACTGGATGTTTTATGAGACTGCATGATTATGATTTAAAGAGTCGAGAATCATCTGAAAAATCAGCTCGTGACTTGGCTATTGTTTTGGGAATAGATTTTAAAATCTTTGATTTTCGAAAAGAATTTCAAAAAAAAATAATTTCACCTTTTTTGGAAGACTATAAGAATGGTTTGACGCCAAATCCATGTGTTTTTTGCAACGAAAAAATAAAATTTGATCTTTTTTGGCAATATGCTCATAAAGAAGGAGCCGATTTTATGGCCACAGGACACTATGCTCGGATAAAAAGAGGTTGTTGTGGGTTTAATATTTATCAAGCTAAAGACAAGGGCAAAGATCAATCTTATTTTCTTTGGCGTTTAAAAAAAGAGCAACTTGGTAAAATAATTTTCCCTTTGGGGAACTATCGCAAAATAAAAGTTAAAAAAATGGGTAAACAATGGGGGCTAAAAGCAGTTGAAAGAAAAGAGTCGATGGAGATTTGTTTTATTCCGGGGAAGATAGAAAAATTTCTTTATGATCATTTGCCCTTGTCTCCAGGTCCGATCATTGATGCTTCTGGAGAAACAGTAGGGCACCATAAAGGATTGTTTTTTTATACAATCGGACAAAGAAAAAGAATTGGTCTGTCCGGAGGGCCTTATTATGTCCGCAAGAAAGATATTGAGAAAAAAGCTCTTTTTGTCACTAAGGACGAAAAAAAACTAAAAGGGAAAACTCTTTTGTGCCATAAACTTAACTGGATTAACGTTCGGACATTTAAATGTCCGGTTAAAATAAAGGCACAAATAAGATATTCTCATAAGCCGGCAAAAGGAATTATGCTCTCAGAAGGAGATGGAATTTATAAAATTATTTTTGATTCCGAACAACCATCAATTACATCAGGCCAGTCGGTAGTTTTTTATCGTCGATCAAAATTATTGGGCGGAGGAATTATCGTGTCATCCTAAAATGTTCCAGTTTAAAATTTTGAAAAAATCTTCAAAAAATAATGCCAGGATAGGGGAGCTAATGACTCCGCACGGGAAGATAAAAACACCGGCTTTTATTCCCGTGGCGACATTGGGCGTAATAAAAGCTGGTTTAAGCTCAGAGGAAACAGATCAAAGCAAGGTTCAATGCCAAATAACGAATACCTTCCATTTTTTAGATTTAGATAGAGTTGATCAAGTGTCAAAAATGGGCGGGTTGCATAGTTTTTTTAATTTCCATAAACCAATTTTTACTGATTCGGGAGGATTCCAAATTTTCTCTCTAGGCAAAGGAAAAGAATATGGGCTGGGAAAGATTAGCTCTATTTTTTCTCAAGACAAAGAAAAAGAGAGTAAAGCACATAGTAATCTTTTGAAAATAGATTCTAATGGAGCAACGCTTTCTTCGCCTAGAGATGGCCGCAGGATTTTATTAACGCCAGAAATTTCTTATGAGGCGCAAAAAAAATTAGGGGCTGACTTTATTTATCTTTTGGATGTTTGCGGGACTCCATTGGATGATCATTCCACGGCTGAAAAAGAAATGGATTTGAGCCATCAATGGTTTGAAAGGTTTTTGTCATCTTATTCTGGGGATAAAAAAAGAAAAAATCAGGCGATTTTCGGGATTGTACAAGGGGGAATTTATCTTGATTTAAGGCACAAATCTGTTAATTTTGTAAATAATCTTGATGTTTTTGGGATAGCGATTGGAGGGGCCCTTGGCAAGAACAAAAGAGAAATGTATAAAACCATTTCTTGGGTTCAAGAATTGGCAGATCCTCTCAAGCCTAAACACCTTCTAGGCATCGGAGATCTTGATGTTTTAGAGAAGATAATCAAATTGGGCATAGATGTATTTGACTGTGCTTTACCGACCAGAATTGCCAGGCATGGTCAGGCATTAACATCTCGGGGTAGGCTTAATATTAAATCTAGTAAGTGTAAAAAAATCTTCCGTCCAATTGAGGAAAATTGCGATTGTCCAGTTTGCCGGAATTATACAATTGCGCAGATTAGTTTTTTGTTTCAAGCTCGAGAACAGTTGGCCGGCAAACTATTGACCATGCATAATCTATATTTTTTAGAGAGTCAAATAGAGAAGATAAGGGAAAAGATCTTGAGCGATAGTTTTTAAGAAAAAGAATATAGTTTTTTGAAACAATAAAGCATTTATTTAATAAATATTCTTTGTAATTTTGCGAAAAACGAATATCTTTATTCGCTATTGACAAAACAACAATTATATATTAACATATAATACATTTGCGCCCTGTAAATCAGGGATGACAATTAATCCAAAAGGAGGAAATGCCATGAGTAACGGTAACGCCTCGATGACAGTGGGGCAGTTCAGAGAACTGGCAGGTGCGGTATTGCGCACAATTCCCGACGATCTTGATCCTGTGGTCGCTCAAAAATGGATCGAGAATCAGGAAGAATTGCGCGATGCTCTGCGCCAAGTTCTCGGATCGGAAGGCAGATATTGTTTCTCCGTCAACTATGATGAGAACGTGGAAGATGCTGTTCGGGCTGGCCATTACGACTGGGCGAACAGCGACATCAACTCTCGCAACTTCTCGACCGATCGGAGCGGATCGAAACGCGTTGAGATGAAACTCGTTCATTTCGACCGAGCCATCTCAAGCAAGGAGGCGTTGAGGGAACTGGATCGGATGGGCTATCGCCCGGCCGAACTGCATGAACTTCTCGCTTTTGGTCGGGATTACCCCGAGATTCAGCGAAAGTTCCCGATCGTGGGACTAGCTTCTGTTTGGCGGGACGCTCGCGATAGTTCTCGCGTTCCGTCTCTCATCAGGGGCGGT
>CAZXEI010000030.1:0-4841 GCA_964639775.1 uncultured Candidatus Saccharibacteria bacterium | reverse complement strand
GAACAGAACACATGTTAACAAAAATAATATCAGCCTTATCCATCTCAGACGTGGATTGATAGCCTTTTTGATTTAAGTAATGAATAATTTTTTCAGAATCAGAAATATTCATTTGGCAACCAAAAGTAGCCAAAAAATATCGCTTGGCGTGTTTTTGAGATTCTGTTTTTTTCATCAAGACTACAGAGAAATCTTTTTGCTCAGAAAAGAACAAAATTCTGATATAGTCATTCTTTTTAATTCAGAATTTCCTTTCTCTCTAATGCTAATTTCGTTTTTCTCTATTTCACGATCTCCAATAACAATCATAAATGGAATATTTTGCTCTTCGGCTTGGAGAATCTTTTTATTAACAGTTTTGCTTTCAGAATCAATCTCAACTCTAAAATTGTTAGACCTCAAATCTTTAACTGTTTGTTGAGCGTAATCAAGATGTCTGTCAGAAATAGGGATAACAACTACTTGAATAGGGCTGAGCCAAAGAGGCAACTGGCCTCCGTAATGTTCCAACAAAACACCGATAAATCTTTCAACACTACCCAAAAGAGCTCGATGAATCATGATCGGGCGTTCTTTTTCTCCTTTTTCGTTGATAAAGAACATATCAAATTTTTCAGGTAAGTTAAAGTCAACTTGGATTGTTGTGCACTGCCAACTTCTTCCGATGGAGTCTTTTATTTTTATATCTATCTTGGGGCCATAAAAAACACCACCTGCTTCGTCTATCTCATATTCAATGCCTTGTTTTTTCAATGCCTGTTCTAAGGCGCCAGTTGCTTTTGCCCAAATTTCTTCATCCCCGATATATTTTTCTGGTCGTGTAGACAAATAAATGTCATATTGTTTGAAACCGAAATCTCCGAGAACTTCGAGAGCCAATTTTAGTGTTTTTTCTATTTCTTTTGGTAACTGATCGGATGTACACCAAATATGAGCATCGTCTTGGGTAAATCCTCGAACTCTGGTCAAGCCATGTAACACACCAGACTTTTCATATCGATAAACGGTTCCTAATTCGGCATATCTTAATGGTAATTCTCGATAACTATGAGGTTTACGCTGATAAGCCAAAATATGGAAAGGACAATTCATAGGCTTTACCTGATAGTCATCTTTTTCTTCTTCGGAAATTTCTTTCAAATGCATGGATGGGAACATGCTGTCTTTATAAAAATCAGTATGCCCAGATGTTTGCCATAAATTTAAATGAGCGATATGGGGGGTATCAACCAAGTAATATCCATTTTGAAGACATTTATCGAGGATAAAATCTTGAACTATTTTTTTCAACAAAGCCCCTTTGGGTGGCCAAAGCGCAAGTCCGGCTCCGAGCTTTTCATCAAAATAGAAAAGATCAAGTTTTTTGCCAACAAGACGATGATCTCTTTTTTGAGCCTCTTTCAACTGTGTTATAAAATCTTCTAACTCTTTTTTATTCTGAAAAGCATATCCATATATTCTTTGAAGCATCGATCTTTTTTCATCTCCGCGCCAATAAGCTCCGGCAACAGAACTTAGCGAGAAAGAATGAGGATCAATTTCTTTTGTTGAAGAGACATGAGGCCCACGACAAAGATCAATGAACTGACCCAATTGATAAATGCTTATTTCGCTGTCTTCTAATTCATTTATTAGCTCAATTTTATATGGCTGATCATGGAAGATAGACAGGGCTTCTTCTGAAGTTACTCTTTTTGATTCAAAAGGAAGATTTTTCTTTATAATTTTTCTCATTTCTTCTTCTATTTTCTTGAGATCATCTAGAGATATTTTTCTTTTCAAATCAATGTCGTAATAAAATCCATTTTCGATATCCGGGCCAATACCAAAAAGAACATCTGGATAAAGAGTTTTTATGGCAGCTGCCATAACGTGAGCCAGAGAATGTCTAATGGTTTCAATTTTTATATTATTTTTAATCATGTGAAATTAGTTCTTCGACTGATTCGCCGATCATCTGAAGAGATCCGTTGCGTTGATCAATTCGTCCTTTAATTAAAACGATGTTCCCCTCAGTGAGTATTTTAGCATACATTTCTAAAACACGAGGGAATATTATGACTTCAATTTTATCAGTAAGATCTTCTATTTCGACGAACATCATTCGTTCATTGTTTTTTGTTATTATGCGATTGATCCTATCTATAATGCCACCAATTCTAATCATTTTCCCGATTAGCGAATCGTCAATCTCTTTAATGGGTGTGCTTATTTTTTTTAGCATCTTCTCGTATTGACTTAGCGGATGGGCGCTAATATACAGACCAAGTAATTCTTTCTCCCAGCTTAATTTCTCAAAAGTGCTCACAGCGCCATCGTTGCTTAAATTCAAAGAAGGCTCCAGAACGGAAGACTGGAATAGACTAGATTGTTTTCCGAAACTGTCTTTTTTCATTTCTTGAGCACAATTCATAATATTCTTAATATTATTAACTGTTTTTCCTCGGTCAATTAGACTGTCAAAAACTCCGGCCTTAGCCATGCTCTCTAAAGATTTTTTATCAAGACCAATTTGACAAGTGCGGGATATAAAATCTTTCATGGATTTAAAAAATCCATTTTGTTTTCTTTCGCTAATTATTTGCTCAACCGCCTTTTGGCTAACATTTTTAATTGCGCTTAATCCAAAGCGAATAAATTGTTCTTTTGGAACAACAGAAAAAGTTAAAAAGCTCTCGTTAATATCAGGAGGAAGGATATCAATTCCAGCTCTTCTTGATTCTTGAATTAGAAAAGAGATTTTTTCATTATTGCCGGAATGAGAAGTCAAAAGGGAAGACATGAACTCGAGAGGGTAATGAGCCTTTAAATAAGCAGTTTGATAAGCGATAGTAGCATAACTGGTAGCATGAGCCAGATTGAAGCTATAACTAGCAAATGGAATTATCCATTCCCATATCTCTTGGGCTAGTTTTTTATCGATCTTATTGTCAATCATCCCATGGATAAATTTTTCTTTTTGCTTGATTAAAAGATCTCTTTTTTTCTTTCCAATGGCTTTTCTTAAAATGTCTGCTTCGGCCAAACTAAAGCCAGCCATCTGATGGGCGATTTGGATGATCTGCTCTTGATAGACGGCAATTCCATAAGTATTTTCAAGAATCTTTTTTAGCGTTGGATGAAAATAGCTAAATTTTTCACGGCCATGCTTTCGAGCGATGTATTGAGGGATAAATTGCATTGGGCCTGGTCGATAAAGAGCTACCATGGCCACAATATCTTGGAATTTATTTGGCTTGAGTTGCTTTAAATTACTTCTCATGCCGCTACTTTCTAATTGAAAAACACCAATAGTCTCTCCTTTCTGTAATAACTGATAAGTCTTACGATCATCATAGGGAATTTCTTCAATATCTAAGCTTATGCGATTAATAGCGTAAATTCGACGTAATGTTTCTTCTATGATTGTCAAATTTCTCAAACCTAGAAAATCCATCTTGAGCAAACCCAGAGCCTCAACGTACTCCATGCTGTATTGGGTAACAACTCCTTCTTTATTCTGTGGGGCTAATTGTAAAGGGATAATTTCGCTCAAAGGTTGATCGGCAACAACAACTCCGCAAGCATGTGTTGAAGCATGACGAGCCGTTCCTTCAATTTTCGTAGCTAAGTCTAGCAGCCGACGGGTTTTATCATCAGATTCATATTGGTCTTTTAACTCTTTAACCGAGGAGAGAGCCTGAGAAAGATTCATGCCAAAAGGGACGCTCTTGGCGATTTGGTCGCAAAAATTGTAACTATAACCTAATGCTCGCCCAACATCTCTGATTGATCCTCGAGCGGCCATCGTTCCGAAGGTAATAATTTGAGCAACGCGGTCTCGTCCATATTTATTAGCAACATATTCTATTACTTCGTCGCGTCGATTATCAGCAAAATCAACATCGATATCGGGCATTGAAATCCTTTCAGGGTTGAGGAATCGCTCAAAAAGAAGATTATGCTTTAGAGGGTCAACCGTAGTTATATCCAGTAAGTAAGCAACAATTGATCCGGCAACGCTTCCGCGTCCAGGCCCAACGACGATATGTTGTTCTTTGGCCCACTTGATAAAATCATAGACAATGAGAAAGTAAGAAGCGAAGCCCATTTTTTTGATTACTCCCAATTCGTATGCTAGACGATCAGAGATAATCTTGCTTTTTTTTCCGTATTTTTCTTTAATCCCTTCTTGGCACAATTTTTCCAAATAGATGTCTTCTTTTTCTCCTGTAGGAGTATCAAAATGGGGGAGACGTATTTTGTTTAATTCAATATCAACATTACATCTCTCGGCTATTTTTAAAGTATTTTCTATCGCTCCGGGATAGTCTTTGAACATCTCAATCATTTCTTCTGGCGAAGCTAGATAAGAGTCACTCCCAACCATGGTCATCCGATTGCTTGTTTCAATATTGGTGTGGGTATTTATCATTAATAAAACCTCTTGTGCCTCTTCATCTTCTGGCTTTAAATAATGAACATCGTTGGTGGCGACAAGTGGAATATTTAATTTTTCACTAATTGTTTTTAGTTGTTGGTTAATCTTTTCCTGTAGGTTGAAGCTGGGACAATGTTGTATTTCCAGAAAAAAATTATTAGCTCCAAAAATGTCCTGATATGTTTTTGCCTCAAGTTCTGCTTCTTCAAGGAGGCCATCGGCAATGAGCCTAGGAATTTTCCCCTGAGCACAACCTGAAAGGGCGATTAGGCCTTCGTGATATTTCAACAAAAGTTCTTTATCCGCTCTAGGTTTATAGTAAAAACCTCGTAAATGCATTTCAGTTACTAGTTTTATTAAATTTCGATAACCTGTTTCATTCTCGGCCAACAAGGTCAAATGATAGCTAGACTTATCATCA
>CAZXEI010000029.1:0-4930 GCA_964639775.1 uncultured Candidatus Saccharibacteria bacterium | reverse complement strand
AGGATAATCAATCTTCCTTCGGGAGCCAACAGGGTCACGAACATGCTTCATGATCAAAGATATATTTATGTTAGCTTAGACACAAAGCCGGCTAAACTAGTCCGAATCGATAAGAGCGATTTTACTTCCATGCTTGTTAAAGAACTGGAAACAGGAAAAATAGGTATCTCTGATTTAACTCAAGACGATAGATTTGTCTATGCCAGTTTAAACATGAAACCCGGAATGATTGTTCGTATTGATAAAAATGACTTCAATACAACATTAATCAAAACGATGGCAACGAGTGAAGACAACCCTACTTCTTTAACCCAAAACGATCAGTATGTTTATGCCTGTTTAGATACTTCTCCGGCAAAGGTGGTCCGATTAGATAAAGATGATTTTTCAACAGTAACGAAAGTTATGGCCGTTGGTGAAAATAGCTGTCAGGCTATCGCCCTGGACGAGAATTACGTTTATCCTATTTTAGGGACTCAGCCATCTCAGATTGTTCGAATTCTTGATATGGATATGATCCCTGATGTCCAACAAACAAATACTTTTGAAAGGCACGCTTTCGGGGTTTCTCATCTGTCCCCTGAGCAGAGAAGCAAAGACAGATATGATAAGATTATCTTCAATTCTTATCAGAATGCGGCCCGCTTTACTTTTTACCTTGATAACATTCGATATAGTCGTTGAGACCAGTATTATAATTAATACATCGGTTTTTTACTATGGAAGAATTTAATCAGACAGAATCTCGTCAGAGAAATATTAGAAGATTAAATTGGCGAGATTTAGTTGTTCTAATAATGGCAGGGTCTCTTGGTTTTTTAGGAGGTTTGGCTTCATGGCTTTGGCTAACCCCCGTTGATCTGTCAGGAGATATTCATCCTTTAATAGTTGAAAAAGAATCTAACCACATAAGAGAAGAATCTTTTGGTTTGGCTCAGTTAACTCACGAAGAAAAAATAATTCACGTAGCCGACCAGGCAATTCCATCGGTAGTGAGTATTATCGCCACAAGAGAGATTACAACAGATCCGCTTTTTTATGGCATGGGTTGGTTTTTTAGTGACCCGGGAGAAACAACACGCCAAGAAACAAGCTATGGCACGGGATTCTTCGTTTCTTCGGACGGTTTAATCTTAACGAACAAGCATGTGGTCTTGGAAACGGATGCGGAGTATCAAGTAATGACATCGGGCAATAAAAAATACTCGGCTAAAGTTTTAGCTCGTGATCCAGTTTATGATTTAGCATTGATAAAGATAGAAGGATTGGATTTTCCGGTTCTTGAATTGGGTGATTCTGACAAACTTGTGCCAGGACAAACAGTTTTAGCTATTGGCAATGCGTTGGGGCAATTTGAAAGCACAGTTTCTAGCGGTATCATTTCCGGCTTAAGCCGAACTATTAGTGCTTACGGATTGGGTTATAGCGATACTCTTACTGATTTGATCCAAACGGATGCTGCTATTAATCATGGGAATTCGGGTGGCCCGCTATTGGATTTAAACGGAAGAATAATGGGTATTAATGTGGCTATGGCTGAACAGGCCCAAAATCTTGGCTTTGCTATACCAATTAACCAGGCCAAGAAAGCGATTCGTTTAGTTCAAGAGACAGGCCGAATTATATATCCTTTTTTAGGGATAAATTATGTTATGGTTGACAAGTCAATTCAGGAAGAGTTTGATTTGCCTTATGATTATGGTGCTTTAATCGTGCGTAATCAACAAACGGGAGTAGCAATTGTTCCAGACTCGGCTGCGATGGAAATGGGATTGAAAGAGAATGATTTAATTTTAGAAATTAACGGTGAAAAGATAACAGTTGATCGAACCCTTGCCCGCATTATTCAGGAATATAATCCAGGAGATGAAATTTCTTTAAAAATCTGGCGAGAAGGGAAAGTGCTTACAGCCAAGGGGAAATTGGGTCAAAATAAAGGATAAACTTGACGTTGTTCTTATCTGTGCCAAAATTCAAGAGATCAATAATTTTATGATGGAAGGATATGAAGGAATTGGAGGTGGTGATTTCACCTACAATTCTCAACAAGCAATTATTAAGGCTCGAGCGATTGCCACTCAGAACAGACAGCAAAGAATAGATGCTTTGCATTTATTAAAAGCGCTGCTTTCTCAACAGGAAAGCATGGTTGTTTTGTGTTTGAGAGAAATGGAAATTGATCTCAAGAAAATTCAAGAAAAGACTGCCCGAGCAATTGACCAAATTCCTAAAATTGAAAACACTGAAATAGTCGCCGGTCAATTTTATTTAACTCAAGACTTGGCTCAAGTTTTAGCTTCAGCTAAGAAAATTGCCGTTCAAATGAAAGATCAGTTCATATCGACAGAGCATCTTTTTCTGGCTTTGCTGGAAACTGAGAGCCAGGCTCAAACAATTCTTTCGACGGAACAAAAATTAGATCAAGAGGCATTTCTGGCTGTTTTGGCAAAATTACGTGGCGGACATAAAGTAAGCGATCCGCATCCTGAAAGCAAATATCAAGTTATTAAAAAATATACTCGAGATTTAACAAAATTAGCAGAAGAAGGAAAGCTTGACCCGGTTATTGGTCGGGAAGAAGAGATCAGGAGAGTTATGCAAATTTTGAGTCGCCGAACCAAAAATAATCCTGTTTTGGTTGGAGAAGCGGGCGTGGGAAAAACAGCGATTGTCGAGGGATTGGCTCAACGTATTATGGAGGGGAACGTTCCCGAGTCTCTTAAAAACAAAAGAGTCGTTGCCCTCGACTTAGGGGCGCTTATTGCCGGGACTAAGTATCGAGGAGAATTTGAATATCGTATCAAAGCCTTAATCAACGAGATTAAATCGGCAAAAGGGAAATATATTCTATTTATTGATGAACTTCATACGATTGTTGGTGCGGGCGCAGCCGAAGGAGCAGTTGATGCTTCGAATTTACTTAAGCCAGTTTTGGCGAGAGGAGAACTGAGAACAGTAGGAGCTTCGACCCTGGATGAATATAGAAAATATGTTGAAAAAGACAGAGCCCTCGAAAGAAGGTTCCAGATGGTTCAAGTTAACGAGCCTTCATCTGACAATGCGATCAATATTTTGCGCGGCATTAAGGAGAGATACGAGCTTCATCATGGAGTCAAAATTAAAGATGCTGCCTTGCGTGAAGCGGTTTTATTAAGTGAGCGCTATATCCCCGATCGTTATCTTCCGGACAAAGCCATTGACTTGATAGACGAAGCGGCTTCGGCCTTGAGGCTGGAGCTGGAGTCAGAGCCGGAGAAATTGGATTATTATCGACAAGAAATTGGGCGTTTAAAGATAGAAAAACAAGCACTTAAGAGTGAGGTGGGCAGCGAAGCCGAGCAAAGAGTCAAAGCTATTGAGCGCGAATTGGCTGATGTTAACGAAAAAGTCAAAGAAATTGAAGGGAAATGGGGGACGGAGAAAAAGATGATTCGTCGAATTAAAGAACTGAGAAATGAAATTGATGCTTTTTCTTTAAAATCAGAAATGGCTCAGAGAGAAGGAGATTTGCAAAAAGCGGCGGAAATCAAGTATGGCGAAATTCCAACCTTGAAGAAAGAACTGAGTAAAATTGAAAAGAAATTAGTTAAATTTCAAAAAGAACATTCTTTAACTGAAGAAGAAGTCACAGAAGAAAATATCGCAGAGATTGTTTCACGTTGGACTGGTATTCCGGTAACTAAAATGATAGACGAGGAGGCTAAGAAATTGGAAGATATGGAAAACATATTGGGCCATCGTGTCATTGGTCAAAAAAATGCTATTTCAGCCGTGGCAAGAGCTATTCGGCGTAGCAGGGCTGGTATCGGGGAACAGAACAGGCCAACAGGAGTTTTTCTGTTTCTGGGTCCAACAGGTGTTGGAAAAACAGAAATGGCTCGTTCTTTATCTGAGTTTTTGTTTAATGATGAAGAAGCCATGATTCGTCTAGATATGTCTGAATACATGGAAAAACACAGTGCGGCTAAGGCAATTGGTTCTCCTCCAGGCTATGTCGGTTACGAAGAAGGTGGCCAATTAACAGAAAAAATAAGACGCCGACCATATAGTATTATTTTATTGGATGAAATTGAAAAAGCCCATCAGGATTTCTTCAATTTGCTTTTACAGATTTTTGAAGATGGACGTTTAACGGATTCGCAAGGAAGAATGGTTTCTTTTAAAAATTCGATTATCATTATGACCTCAAATATCGGCTCTCAATTCATTCAAAAGTCGGGACCATTTGGTTTCGGTTTGGGCCAAGATAATTCAGAGCAACATCAAATGGAAGAAAAAATAAATGATTCGCTGAAAGAATATTTCCGTCCGGAATTTCTAAATCGACTTGATGAAATAGTGGTTTTCAATTATTTAGATAGTAAAGAAATTCGTCAAATTGTCGATTTAGAATTAGAAAAAGTAATAAAAAGGATTCGACAGGTTAAAGCAGTAGAAGTTAAATTTTCTAAAAAAATAAAAGATTACTTAGCCGAAGTGGGATTTGATCATGATTTAGGAGCTCGTCCACTTAAAAGAAAAATTCAATCATTGATTCTTGATCCGTTTTCTTTAAAGATTATCGCGGGAGAAATAGTAAGTGGTAGCTCTGTCTCGATTGACTTTAAAAACAATGAAGCGTCTTTCAAAATAATTGGGCAGCGGAAAAAATTACCAGCCCCGGTTGCTTAAAGATATCTTGAGTTCTTAAATTTGCTTAATTTTTTCTTAAAGCTATACTTTTCTTGGGAGAGGTGGCTGAGTGGCTTAAAGCGGCACACTGCTAATGTGTTGGGAGTTTATCCCGCGTGGGTTCGAATCCCACCCTCTCCGCCACTGTTATGGGAGGGGTACGAAAGTGGCTTACTCGGGCGGTCTTGAAAACCGCTGTCCTCACGGACTCGTGGGTTCGAATCCCACCCCCTCCGCCACCATTATGAAAATTTTCGTT
>CAZXEI010000028.1:0-5142 GCA_964639775.1 uncultured Candidatus Saccharibacteria bacterium | reverse complement strand
AATGTTTCAAGTTGTTTACGAAAATGTTTTTTAAATTCTGACCCTTTAAAAATATTCTCTATAATTATCAAACGACGACTGACTAAAATTGATTTTTGCTGAAACTCTCCCCAAAAATCTTGAAAATTAGAGACCTCTGCGTCAATACGCCTTAAATTAAGTTCCTGATTTTTCTGACGATATTTTCCTAAAATCTCTTTCAATTTGCGCCTGATCAAATATTCATTTTGTCCGTAAAGCAAGATAATCATTTTTGACAATTTGAACAATAATAAGTAGAACGATTTCCAATTATTTTTCTTTTAATTGCCTGGTTGCAACGTGGACAGTTTTCTCCGGATTTTCGATAAACCTTAAGAAAAGAACTATATTCTCCTCTTTTATCTTCAATATCGCGGAACTCTCCTACGCTTGTGCCTTTATTAATTATAGCTTGATTTAATATCTTTTTCATATTCAAAAATATTTCCTTCTTTTCTTCTGTCGTTAAATCACATACTTTTTTCTCGGGGTTCACCCGAGCAGCCCAGAGAATCTCGCTAGCATAAATATTGCCAATTCCAGCTATAAATCTTTGGTCCATTAACCAGCTTTTAATCTTATTTTTACGTTTGTCTAATAATTTTTTAAAATCATTGAAGGAAAATCCTGGAGATAATGGATCTTGACCTATTTTATCCAACCACAGAATATCGTGTTTTTCTTTTACTGACCAAAACTCTATCCTTGAGAATTTTCTTTGATCCGACCAGGCCAAGTATTTATCGTTACTCAAGTTGAATATTAAATGAACCGACTTATCTTTAAAGTCTTTTTTCTTTGAAACCAAGAAATGGCCCGTCATTTTGGGATGGAAAAGCAAAAATCCTTCTGGTTCCAATTCGAAGACTGCAATCTTACCATGACGCTGAATTTCTTTAATAATCTTTCCTTTTAATCCTTGCTCAAAAACACAAAAAGACGGATGGTGAATCAACTTCTTCTCATCCGTCCAAATATCAATTATCTTTTTCCCTTTTATCTCTTTACGGAGACCCGACACCATTGTCTCCACTTCCGGAAGTTCAGGCATTTACTGGTTTGCGGAAAGGAGCTCTTACTCTCTCCACAATCTCGTCGGGCGTGAAATGAGCCTTAATTAAATAATCGTCTGCTCCCATATCAAAGCCTCTTTCAATGTCTTCTCTCTGTCCGAGATTCGAAAGAATAATTACTGGGATTGAACCGATTTCCGGATCTTCTTTTATCTTCTCTAATATTTCAAATCCATCCATTCCCGGCAGAATAAGATCAAGCAAAATTAAATCAGGTTTCTCTCGGCTGGCTGATTCCAAGCCTTCTTCTCCGTTAGATGCTTTAATGACGTCAAACCCTTCCTCTACCAATTTTTTGGCCATTAATTCATTCAAGAAAACATCGTCTTCTATGATGAGAATTTTTTTAGGAAGATTGTTCATCTTAAAATTGAAATTTGATTATTGAATTATTTTCTCTATTTTCTCCATGCTTTCTTGCAAGCTAAACTTCGTTTTGATGATCCAATCTTTCGCCCCAAGATGACGAGCCTGACTAATTTCGGAAGCCGCTCCAGAATTAGAAATTATAATAACGGGAATGCTCGCTGTTTCCGGCAAAACCTGCTTTCTTCTCATAAGCTCCAACCCATCAACATTTGGCAGAATTATATCCAACAGAACCAAATCGGGCTTTTCTTCTCTTAAAATACGCAATCCTTCTTCTCCGTCTTGTGCTATTAAAACCTTATAACCCGACCCTTCTATTTTTTTAGCTAATAATTCGAGAATTTCCTTGTCATCCTCGATAATCAGCACTGTTTTCATAAGTATGCTTATTATAACAAGCGATGTTATTATTTGCAATCAATAAGGGATAGTGAAGTAAAAAGTTGTTCCTTTCCCTTCTTGCGACTCAAACCAAATTTTTCCCTTATGAGCTTCAATAATATTACGGGAGATAAAAAGCCCTAATCCTGTACCCTCTGTTTCTTGGCTAATGGCGTTACCTGCTCGAAAAAATCTTTGGAAAACTCGGGCTTGTTGCGATCGAGGGATACCGATACCACTATCCTTGATCGAAACCAGAAGAAAACCGTCTTCTTCTTCTAAAGAAACTATTACCTTTCCTTCTTCTGGAGAGTATTTAACAGCATTATCAATAATGTTCTGTATCGCCAAGGTTATTTTTTCCCGGTCAGCTTTGATATTCGGGAAAGTTTTTTGCTCGCCTCTAAATATGATTTCTAATTTTTTACGAGTAATAACCGGTTCGACCGAATCGATAATTGATCGAATCGTTTCTTCCAAGTCGACATCTTCTAACTCATAAAGGAATCTCCCTTCTTCTATTCGAGATACATTTAAAAGATCATTGACTAAATTGATCATTCTTTGGTTGCTGAAATATGTTTTCTCCATCAATTCTTTCTGTTTTTCAGTAAGCTCTCCTTCGTCGCCGTCCAAAAGCATCCTTAGGCTCCATTTGATAGCCGACAAAGGTGTTCTTAGTTGATGGGCAGCAATCGAGACGAACTCTGTTTTCATCCTTTGAACCAATTTTTCACGAGAAACATCATGTAAAACTATCAAGTGCCCAACTATTCCATCTGCTCCAGGAAGGGGAACCGTTGAAACCTCAAAAAATACTCCTTCTTTTAGTTCAAATCCTTCTCTTTTGACTGTTTTCAACTTTTGACCTTCTAATACCTGAGCTATAACTTTTTTCAGCTGAGGATGATCAGTTAGCTCAACCAGTGATTTACCTTGAATTTCCTGATCAAGTTTAAAAACCTCGCGAGCACGAGTGTTAACCATTTGGATAAAGCTTTCATTGTCAACCACAATTATGACGTCAACGAAATTATTGATTGTCGTTAAAGTCCTTTCTCTCTCCTTTTCAGCTTTGTGTCGAGCTTCTTCCGTATCTTCTAAAATATTTAGCAGTGCTTCTGTCGTTTGCTTCATCTCCGAAACTTCCTGATTTTGATTATTGTCTCCTGTTTCAAATTTTCCTTTCAGTTTTTCTGTTAAGTCCTTAATCTGCTGGTCTTTGTCTCTTAAGCGCTGAGCCATCTTAGCCATATAGACATTATGATCTTGTTTTAATCGGATGGCTTGATATCCTTCTTCTTTTAATTTCCCCTGGAGAGCCCGGCTGATTTTTTGCAGACGATCAGTTATCCATTTAGTTTGATCATTAAAATGATTAACAATAAATTGAACCATGAAAACCGCCACCCCGCTGATTACTATCAAAAATCCTTCCATCGTCGGACGGACCGAACAACGGCCCGGAGGACCATATTCAAACAAGAATTGACAATTACTGTCTAAGAATATTAATAAAGCAAGAGCTATCCAAATCAGAGCATAAAAAAAGCTTTGATAGACATTGTTTTCTCTGAAAGAGGGAGCAACTAAAATGATATAAAAAATATAAAAAATGATAGCTAAATTCGGCAAAGGGATATTGTAGGCTGAAGCTAGCGGCGCAAAAAGATAAAAGGTAAGCCATATAGTTAATATTTCCAAAATAAAAACACCTGACAATATCTGTTGAACTTGGCTTAGAGATAACTCTTTCGTACGACGAACAAAGGCGGCCGCTGAAAAAAACAACAAAGAAGAAAGGGCAATAAAGACAATCCCCATAGAAATCAGAGACAAAGAATTTGTTTCTCGGCCTAAAACAAACAAGACAATCAACAAAACAAACAGCCCCGGCAAAAAAAGTTGCCTCAATTTGATTTGGCTCTCAATGCTTTTCGCCAATACTTCTTTTTCTATTTGGAAAGAAATTTCTTTATCCTTCATTGCTTTCTTTTAGCTGACCTAAGCCTTTTTTTAATTGAGAAATCTTTTCTTTCAATTCAACCATTTTTAATTCTCGACCGACAACCATGCGACGGAATCTTTCCAATTCATCAATTCGACGACGAAGAGCTTCTGTCTTAAGTCTGTTTTCCTCTCTCAAAAGCCTTGCTTGTTCTTGGAGCTCTCTCGTTTTTGCTTTAATCCTGATCTCTAAGACAGCGGCTGTTTCTTTAAGTTCTTGGCTTTGTCTGTAAATCTTGTATAAAGATTTACTACTTCTAGCTCCTCCCCAGATAAAAAACGATGCTCCTGAAACGGCCATTATTATTAAGAAAAGAAAAACCAACAAGGCCGACTCATCCATCTGGAAAATAATTGATTGAGTGATATAGAAATGGAGTAGCCCTAATACCCCTAACAAACCCAGGCCGCCTGAATCAATTATCGAGAAGAAATTTCCCTGCATGAAGTTAATCAATAGCAAGGAAAAAATAAAATAAGGAAGCAGAATTGTTATCCAGCTAACTGGCGATAGCGAGGCCAAGTTGAAAAATAAGAAGCTAGCGATAATATTATTGCTCCATAAAACTATCCTTTCAAAGCGTTGCTGGCGGGATAAGGGAAAACTCAGCACCAACCATCCGGCCCAAATAAGCAAAAAGTTCCCAAGAGATAAAAAGGGAGTAAACGCTAAAACACCCAGATATCCCCCTAAAAGAAAACAAGTTAGGAGTGCTCCGGTATAGATAAAGAAAAAATTAGAAAAAGAGAATTTTTCTTTTATTAAAAAATCCTTGAATCCTTGGTCGTTAATTTTCTGAAAAGAAAAAATATTTTTCATATCAAGGAAGACTTTTTATCAAACTCTTGAGACCAATTCTGGCCAAGAAGTCGATTGCTGTTTTTTTATTATAACCTGTTTGTCGATAGTTTTCTAATGAACTGTTTATTGGGACATCTTGGCGTATTAGCCCCAACTCGCGACTCAAAAATGATTGTTCTTTGTGTGCGATTAGTTTTTCTCTTATTCTCGGTTTAATATCTTCTAAATTTTCATATATCTTTTCCAAGTTTCCAAACCGAATTAAAAGATCCCTCCCTATTTTTTCACCAATTCCTGGAACTCCGGGTAAATTATCTGACTGATCTCCTTTTAATCCTTTTAGTTCCACCAATTGTTCTGGTGTCAATCCTTGATATTTTTCTTGAACTTCTGCTGGCCCGAATAATCGATATTGGCTTATTCCTTTTTGGAGCAGAATTACTTTTACGCTCTCGTCAGCTAATTGAAGAAGATCTGTGTCTCCAGTAA
>CAZXEI010000027.1:3875-5299 GCA_964639775.1 uncultured Candidatus Saccharibacteria bacterium | reverse complement strand
AACTGATATTATTGTCGGCTTTCCCAATGAGACAGAAAGACGTTTCGAAAAAACAATTCAGTTAATGGAAGAGATAGGCTTTGACATGGCCTACATTTCTCGATACTCCCCTCGTCCCATGACGAAAGCTTCTCAATTTAATGATAAAGTCAACGACTGCGAAAAGAAAAGGCGGGAGCAGGTACTGAACGATATTTTGAGAAAAACCGCTTCAAAAAATAATTTAGTTTACTTGAATAAAACAGTACCTGTTTTAATAGACGGGAAAGACGAAAAAAGACATTATTGGACCGGGAGAACTAGATCTCATAAAAACGTACTAATTGAAAATCTTGTTGATAATACCGAAGGACAAGTAGTCAACGTAAAAATAACAAAGACGGGACCATGGAGTTTGACGGGAAGCATAAAATAGAAAGAGGGCCCGTCTCATCGAACCGAGACGAACCCTCAACCCTTATCAAGCAGCCCAACGAGCATCCGAATTAGTTGAGCTAACGCACCCATGGTGGCAACCTTAGCCGTTAAACCGGCTAAAATAGCCAGAAACATCTTTCCGTCCCGAACAACAACGGCATAACATATTGTTCCCCCAGTAATCCAAGGAACGAACGGAATGATGTTTATGAGAAAGATGGCCAGATATTTGTAATGTCGCCACTTTTCCATATATTCGCCTGTTCGGCGACCATTTTCTTCCTTCCGGGCCAAAGCTACTTGGAGTCGTACTCCGGCCAAGCGAAGAACTCCTTTTCCTCTAGTCATTCGCCCTATTATCGACTTGCCGGCGTAGATCAGTAGCACAAAGATTAGAATGGCCATAGCAACATTCAAGACGATTGATCCTAAAGTCAAAACCATTGGCCAGATGAAACCGCCTGCTTGAAGTTGCTTCCAAAGCCAAACATCGGCTGCAAAGTACCACAGTGCCCACTCCATGCTCCCCTCCTTTATTGTCTGGTGCTAGAATAAATATATTCTATAATGAAATTACGTTTTGTCAAAAATGTTTAATAATTTACCCAAAATAATCGTTATTCTTGGCCCAACGGCAACCGGCAAAAGCGAGCTAGGAGTTAGTTTGGCTTCTGAATTTAGCGGTGAGATTATTTCTGCCGACTCAAGACAAGTATATAGAGGAATGGATATCGGGACAAATAAAATCAGTCAAAAAGAAATGCGTGGCATCCCCCACCATCTTTTAGGTATTGCCTCTCCCTTGAGAAATTTTAACGTTGCTCGATTCCAAAAACACGCCATTTTAACTATAAAAAAAATCATTAGAAAGGATAAATTGCCTATTATTGTTGGAGGTAGCCCCTTTTATATTTATTCTGTCAGTGATGGATGGGTTTTTCCAAATTCTAAAAAAAACCCCACTCTTCGAAAAAAATTAAGGCGTAAAAGCATTAGTGAGTTGATCG
>CAZXEI010000027.1:0-3865 GCA_964639775.1 uncultured Candidatus Saccharibacteria bacterium | reverse complement strand
AAAAAATTGATCCTCGCTACGCTCAAAAAGTCGATCGATCAAACCCTCGACGCATCATTCGAGCCATCGAAATAGCCAAGGCCTTAGGTAAGGTGCCTGATTTAAAAAAAGAACCTCTTTTTGAACCTCTTTTTCTCGGTTTAAAATTTTCTATTCCAATATTAAAAAATAGAATTGAAAAGAGACTGGAATTGAGGATTAGGAAGGGATTAGTGAAAGAAGTAACCGAGCTTCAAAGAAATGGTCTTTCTTGGGCTAGAATGGAAAGCCTTGGGCTAGAATATAGATGGGTTGCTTTTTATCTCCAGGGGAAAATAAATCAAGAAGAGATGAAGGAAGGTATCGTCAAGGATAGCATTAAGCTAGTTAAAAATCAGATGAATTGGTTCAAGAAAGACGAAAGAATTAAATGGATCAACGATGTTAACGAGGCTAAAATTATTATTCGCGAATTTATTGATTAATTTTTTTAATCTCTTCTTCTATTACTTTCTTGGCTGTTTCAGGATCAACAGAGCCCTTAGTGGCAGACATTAATTGACCAACTAAGAATTTCAATGCTGCTGTCTTGCCTTTCAAATAATCTGATATTGCTTTATCGTTTTCGGTAATTATTTTAGCAACTAATGATTTTATATCTTTTTCATCTTTCATTTGAAAAAGATTTTTTTTCGTCATAATCTGAGAAGGGTCTCCTCCTGTTTTAATCATTTCAGAAAGCAGGTCTTTAGCCATCCGAGATGGTAATTTTTTATCAAATATTAAAGTTATTAATTCAGAAAAATTTTCAGGAGTTACCTTAGATTCATCAAGAGACCCCTTCGTTTGCCCCCTTAAATCGGTAATTAAATAATTGACCAATAATTTAATTAATGCCGGGAATTGCTTGGAATCTATCTTTTTGTCTTTCATCCAAGACAACAACTCGCTCGCTGATTTTTCAAAATAACTACCGAGATCTTGTTCTCGGACCAAGATATTAATATCTTTTTCTTCTAATTTATATTCCTCAGCAAAACGTTTTCTTTTTGCCTGTGGCATCTCTGGCAAACTTTGAAAAAGTTTATCTAATTTTTCTTGGTTCAGGTGAATCGGTGGCAAATCCGGCTCTGGAAAGTATCTATATTCTTGAGCCACCTCTTTTTTTCGTTGAAGCACCGTTCGAAAACCGTCCCATCCTCTTGTTTCTTGATCTAATTTTTCTCCGGAAACAATTATGTCGCTTTGGCGCTTAATTTCGTAATCAATAGCGTCTTTAACCGACTTAAAAGAATTTAGGTTTTTTAGTTCTACCTTGACTCCCGAAGCATGAGGATCATTGATGGGCTGGACAGAAACATTCGCTTCCACTCTCATTTGCCCTTTTTCCATATCCGCCGAAGAAATATCAAGATATCGTAAAATCAATTGTAATTCTTGAGCAAACTCAATTACTTCTTCTCCTTTTTGGAAATCAGGCTTAGTCACCAATTCCATCAAAGGAACACCCGCTCGATTAAAATCGACTAGAGAGGAATTTTCTTTTTCAGAATGGATTAGGCGGCCCGTATCCTCTTCTAGATGTATCCTCTCAATTCGAATGGTACTTTTTTTAAGCTGAAAAGAACCATTCTGACATAATGGCTTCTCTGCCTGAGAAATCTGATAACCTTTCGGAAGGTCAGGATAAAAATAACTTTTTCGAGCAAATTCAGAGCTTAAAGAGATTTTACAATTCAGGGCCAAACCTGCTTTTATAACTTTTTCAACAGCGCTAAAATTTGCCGTTGGCAGTGTCCCTGGATGTGCTAGGCAAATTGGACAAACATTAACATTCGGAGATGTTTCGTCAGAATTATTTGGACAAGAACAAAACATTTTGCTCAATGTATTCAATTGAACATGTATTTCTAAACCGATAACTGGCTTTAAATCAATTTTTTGAAACATGTTAATAAAAGAGCCGCCTGCAGGAATCGAACCCGCGTCCGTGGTTTACAAAACCACTGCTTTACCACTAAGCTAAGGCGGCTTTTCAAGAACGGCGATTTAGTTTTTTCCAAAAATCATCTTTCAGTTTTCTGGATTCTTCTTTAAGGCCCCCCTCGTTTTTATTTGGATTTATCTCAATAGGTGGCTTAGCCACAAATAATAATTTTTCTTTTTGGCAGACAAGACAATTAAACCGACTACCAATTAAAACGGCTAATCCCAAAATACTTGAAAAAAGGATTAATTGAAGGCCTGTTAAATAATCCATGAATTAAATCTCGAAACGAACAAACCTGCTTATTTCTATTTTTTCTCCTAATTGAGAAGTTAAATCATTAACCATATCCTTGATCGTTTTTTTGTCATCTTTAATCCATTTTTGATTTAACAATACTACTTCTGAATACCATTTTTCCAGCTTACCTTCAACTATTTTCTGAGTAATTTCCTCTGGCTTATCTGAATCCTTCATCTGTTCTAGATATATCTCTTTTTCTTTTTTAATAATCTCATCTGAAATTTCTTCTTCTCCAATATAAAGCGGATTCATGGCCGCTATTTGCATAGCGATCTGACGAGCAAGATCTTGAAATTTATCCGATTTCGCAACAAAATCAGACTCGCATTTAATTTCAATCAATACACCTACTTTCCCGTTAGAGTGAATATAGCTATCAATTAGGCCTTGTTGTGCTTGTCGCATCGATTTATTGGCAGCAATTTCTTTTCCTTTTTTCTTAAGAACTTCTTTTGCTTTTTCTATGTCACCTTGTGATTTCTCTAAAGCTTCTTTGCACTCTGAAATTCCAATACCAGTTTCTTCTCTTAATTTTTTTATCAGATCAATTGACATATCTGTTTATTTGATAAATATTTTTTTAACTTCTTCCAAGATAAAAGCAACTGAAGATAAAGCGTCGTCATTGGCTGGAATGGGATAATCAACGCCTTCGGGATTAAGATTTGTGTCAGTTATGGCTATCGATTTAATTTTTTTACGAGCAGCTTCTCGGGCAGCTAATTCGTTTTTATCTAAGTCAGTAATAAAAACAGCAGATGGCAATTCTTTCATTCTTTTAAGCCCTTCAAAGCTTTTCTTTAAGCGCTCAATTTCTCGATCGATCTCCAATCTTTCTTTTTTGGTATAATGATCGAATTCTCCCTTCTCTCTTTTTTCTTCTTTATCGATTAAATCTTTAATTCTTTGAGAAATAATTTTAAAATTTGTCAGCGTCCCTCCAAGCCATCTTTCGTGTACATATGGCATCTCGCAAACTTCGGCTGTCTCTAGAACTAAGGATTGTATTTGTATTTTTGTCCCCACAAACAGCACTTGTTTACCTTCTTTTTTAATTGTAGCCAAAAAATCAAGAGCTTCTTGGAGTTTTTCAGCAGATTTAGACAAATCAATCATGTGAACCCCTAATTTCGATCCAGCAATATATTGCTTCATTTTTGGATGAAGACGAGATGTGCGATGACCGTAATTAACGCCCGCTTCGCTCATTTCTTCAATCAAATTTTCTATTTTATTGGAATTATTATTCATATTTACTCTAAAACGAAGAACGGCTTCTTAGAGAAGCCGGATAACTATTTTATTAGGACTCGGCTTAATCTGTTTAACGATAGGTAATATAACATCCTTAAGCTCAAAAATCAATGCTTCCAATTGATTTTTTGGTATAATTTTGCTATTCTGAAAAACAATGAAGAAAGAAATACATCCTCCTTATCACTCAAACGCCAAAGTAAGCTGTGCCTGTGGAAAAACTTTTTCTGTTGGCTCAACTTCTGAAAATATGCAAACTGAAATTTGCGCTTTTTGCCATCCTTTTTATACGGGTGAACAAAAATTTATAGATGTTCAGGGACAGGTCCAGAAATTTCAAGC
>CAZXEI010000026.1:0-5451 GCA_964639775.1 uncultured Candidatus Saccharibacteria bacterium | reverse complement strand
ATTTTTATACGGCTATTACTTTTGAGCCCAATAAAATTTCAGAAAATCTTCAAAAATCAGGAGCTTTTATCCCGGGTATTCGCCCCGGTCAACCGACCAGTCATCATTTAAACTATATCCTTAAAAGATGTTTATTCGTTGGAGCTCTTTTCCTGGGCTTCATCGCGTTGGTACCTTCCGTTATCCAAGGAATAACGGGCATTGGTGCTTTTCAATTTATGATTGGAGGTACCTCTTTGCTGATCGTTGTTTCTGTTATTCTGGATACTTTACGTCAAATTCAAGCTCAAATGAAAGTGAGAAATTATGACACCTTCTAACCAAAAGATGGTTCTTTCTTTGGTGGGGCCGCCCGGTTCAGGGAAGGGGACTCAGGGTGATTATCTTTGCCACCGTTTTAAATGGTTAAAAATGGCTAGCGGTGATCTGTTGCGATCAAGGCAGAAAGTAGATGACTATACTGGCAATAAGATAAAAGAAGAAATAAATCGAGGAGTTTTAGTGCCAACATTGGTTGTCTCTCATCTTTGGTTTGATCGCATGGAAGAGATTAAAAAAATGGGTGAATTCCCCGGCTTAATTATCGACGGTAGCCCTCGCCGAACATTGGAGATAGAATTGATCAAAGGGGCACTTTCTTGGTATGGATGGGATCAAGATTATCGAGTTATGCATTTGAACATTTCGGAAGAAGAATCAAGAAAAAGATTGTTGGCTGAATATAATGGTCGAGCCAGAAGCGACGATGTTGACGAAGCGATTGAGGTTAGATGGGATTATTTTAGAAAAGAAGTTGAGCCCATGTTAGCTGTTTTAAGAGATCGGGGGGAATTACTGGAAATAAATGGAGAACAGAGCCGAGAAAAGGTTTTAGCCGATATTCTTAAAGCACTTAATTTGCATGAGCCTGATTAAATCTTCGATTGAGATAGAAAAGATCAAAAAATCGGCCAGAATTCTTTCTAGTGTGATGAGCGAGTTAAAAAAAATGGTCGAACCGGGTGTTAGTTTGATTGAATTGAACGAAAAAGCTGAAAATTTAATTAAACAGAAAGAAGCTCAGCCCAGCTTTAAAAATTACCGCGGGTTTCCGGCGGCTCTTTGCGTTTCAACTAATGAAACAGTGGTTCATGGTATCCCCGATAATAGAATGCTCAAATCAGGAGACATTGTTTCGTTGGATTTAGGAGTTTTTTATCAAGGATTTCATTCTGATATGGCGGTTACCGTTCCGGTTCAATCAATAGATAAAGATTCTCAAAAATTAATTAAAGTGACGGAAGAAGCTCTTTTCCGGGCAATTGAAGCAATTCGAGTTGGTGGATATTTTGGAGATATCGGTTATGAAATTAGCCATTATGTTTGGGGTCAAGGGCTTGATGTGGTTAAAGAATTATGCGGACATGGTATCGGACGATCGATACATGAAGATCCAGATGTGCTAAACTTTGGCAAGAAAGGTGAGGGTTTAATGATAAAACCAGGAATGGTTTTTTGTATTGAACCAATTGTTACCTTGGGGAGAGGAAAAGTTAAGTTGGCTGAAGACGGCATGAGTTATATTACCGAAGATGGTTCTCGATCTGCTCATTTTGAGCATACGATTGCCGTGACAAAAAAAGGAATTGAGGTATTAACCTAATGGATCAATCAGAGTTTTACAATGTTAATCAAGGAAACTTGTCTCGAGATCAGGTAATTGACGAAATTATTTCATATATTCGTGAAAAACCGGAGTATTTTTATGATGTTATCGTCGGGTGTGATTCTTCTTCCGAAACACACCCGGTTTTTCCAATAGTGATTGTCGTTCTAAGAATAGGTTCGGGTGGTCGATTTTTTGTGAAAAAGGTTCGTTTTGAAGGAAATCCAAAACGTTTCGCTCATCCTCATCAAAGAATCATTCAAGAAGTGATGCTTTCTTGTGAGCTAGCTTTAGAATTAAGAGAAATGTTTTTTGCTAAAATAAATAAAGAAAAACAAGATTTGCATTATCAGTTTCGATATATCCATGCTGACGTTGGATCGGGAGGTAAAACTAGAAGTATGATTAAAGAGGTGGTCGGAGTTATTAATGGTAATGGTTTTGAGGCAAAAATAAAACCAGAATCTTATGTTGCCTCGGTTGTTGCCGATAGATTTACTTAAATGGAATCAGAAAAAATCCATCAAAAATTTATTGATTTCTTTACTGAAAAAGGGCATAAATTTGCCCCGTCTTCGCCTTTGATCACCGACGATCAAAGCGTTTTACTGACGACAGCAGGAATGCAACCTTTTAAAAAATATTTTTTAGGGGAACCATCTCCTTTTGGCTCAAAAATAGTTTCATGCCAAAAATGTTTTCGAACTTCCGATATTGACCATATTGGAGACGAAAGCCATTTAACTTTCCTGGAGATGCTTGGTAATTTTAGTTTTGACGACTATTTTAAGCATGAAGCAGCGGCTTGGGCCTTGGAATTATTAACTGATCAATACCATTTACCTTTAGATAGACTTTGTTTTACTTATTTCGGAGGAGATCAAAAGCTAGATGCAGATATTGAGATAAAATCAATTTGGCAGAACTTGGGGGTAAAAGAAAATGCTATTTTGCCCTACGGGCGTCAAGATAATTTTTGGGGTCCGACCGGATCTTCAGGTCCCTGTGGGCCAACTACTGAGATTCATTATGATTTGACTGGTCAAGAATGCGCTAAAGGTTCCGAATGCCGCCCAGGTTGTTCTTGCGGTCGTTTTATTGAGATTTGGAATATTGTTTTTAATCAATATTATCAAGACGAGAGGGGAGTATTGAGCGATCTAGGCAGTCCAGGGATCGATACGGGCATGGGGCTAGAAAGGCTGACCTTAGCTGTCCAAGGAACGTCAAATGTTTTCGAGACAGATCTTTTTAAGGGGATGTTTAGTTCTTTTAATTTAAATTTAGACAGCAAAAAGATTCCCTTTTATCGCATCTTGATGGATCATTCGAGAGGATTAATATTTTTAGTCAGCGAAGGAATCCAGCCCGAGAATCTTGGCCGCGGCTATATTCTCAGGCGCATTGTTAGACGCCTGATTGAGGCAGCTTCAGAATTTAATTTAACAGATGATCAGATGACAAAAGGATTAAACTGGGTGGAACAAAAATATAGCGTAAGATACCCGGAAATAATCGGAATGAGCGATAAAGCCATGGCAGTTATTCTCCAAGAAAGAAATCGTCTGACGAAAGCCATACAAAAAGGATTATCTTATGTCGTGGTTTCCGATGACAAAAAAATTAGTGGGCAAGAAGCTTTTCGTCTTTATTCGACTTATGGATTATCTCCGAAAGAGCTTCAGAAAAAAGGTTATTGTTTTGACGAAGAAGAGCTATTGAGAGCCATCGAAGAACATAAAAATATTTCTCGTCAGGGAGTTGATAAAAAGTTTGGAGGCCATGGCATTAAACAAGATGAGCCTTTAACCGAAAGGATTAAAAAAATTAAATTACACACGGCAACTCATCTTTTGCAAGCAGCATTGCAGAAAATTTTAAATTGTTCAGTCTCTCAAAAAGGATCTGATATTAATACTGAAAGACTTAGGTTCGATTTTTCCTTTGATCGAGCTCTTACAGACGAAGAATTAACAGCCGTGGCTTCTTTGGTTAATCAAAAAATTGAGGAAGGATTGAAAGTAGAAAAACAATCTATGGCTTTTGAAGATGCTAAAAAATCGAAGGCAATAATTATGGAAGGACAGTCTTATCCTAAACAAGTTGACGTTTATGCTATTATTAACGAGGACGGCTCAATATTCTCAAAAGAAGTCTGTGCTGGGCCGCATGTTGAAAACACGAGAGAGCTTGGTTTCCTAAAGATTATAAAAGAACAATCTTCAAGTGCCGGTGTTCGTCGCATTAAAGCAATTTTAAAAAATGAATAAAAAGATTTTTGACATTCTTCCTCCAGGGATAGACCACAATAAACCAGAGAAGATTTCTATTAAAAAAAAGACAAAGAATTTTAAGATAGGATGGAAGTCGGGGACTTTGGCGACAATAGTATTGTTGATTTTGGGCGGCGCCCTTTATCAAATTTTCGGCACGAAATTTGTTCTTAATTTGGAACCAAATACTCGTATAGTTAATCTGGAAACAGAATTCAGAGTTTGGGATCAGACAAAAGAAATTAATTTCGACGAGAACATTCTCCCGGGTCAGATTTTGACTGATGAACATTCTGCAACGCAAACATTTATGGTAAGCGGTGAAAAGACAGAAGAACAAAAAGCAACGGGAATAATCAGAGTTTATAATGCCGAAAATCCTCCTCGAGAAATTCATCTCAGAGCGACAACAAGATTTTTATCCAGCAATGGTGTTTATTTCAGAACGCCAGAAGGAATTTCATTGCCGCCAGCTAAGATAGAATCTGGTCGATTAGTGCCGTCGTGGGTAGATGTTTCGGTTGAAGCCATGGATCCAGGGGAATCTTCTAATATCGGTCAAACAAAATTTTCTGTTCCAGGTTTATTGGGTACAGATCTTTATGATAAAATTTACGGAGAATCTTTTGAAGACATGACAGGAGGAGAAATTATTGCTTATTCTGAGGTTACTTCATCTGATTTAAGGCAGGCGGAGGAATCTTTAAAGTTTGATTTGGTAAATAATTTGATTTCTACTCTGGGATCAGAAGAAGAAAAATTGGTTATTCTGCCCGAGGCAATTGAGACTCAAGATTTAATTTCTGAAGCTTCGTCAGAAGTTGGAGATCTCGAAGAAAGCTTTGAGTATCATCTAGGCATAGAAGGACAGGCCCTCGTTTTTTCCGAAGACGATTTGCGTCAATTATTAGATCAAGTTGTCATAGAAAAAGTTGGCCAAGAATATTTAATTGTCCCTGATAGTCTTTATTTTGATTATCGAGTTTTGTCTTTTGACTCCGATGATCATCTTTTGCGCGTGAATCTCAAGTTCTCAGCGGAAGTTTATCGAGACCTAGCCCTGGATCAATGGCCGGATAAATTATCTGCTTTGACAAAGACGGAAATGAAAAATTTACTGCTCTCCGATGATCGTCTTAGCGCTTTTCAATTCAGACTAACTCCATTCTGGTTAAGAAAATTGCCTAGACCAGAGAAAATAATAACAGAGATAAAGTTTAAATGATTTGCTGCTTCTTGACTAATTTTTATGATTTTGTTATTCTTATCCAGAAAAGTCAGGATAATTTAAATTTATCAGATGGTAAAACGTGGCTCTAAGCCAGTTGCCTCGTTTTTTCTTTGTTTTTCTGAATGAAAAATAAATCACAACAACGAGAAGAAGGTACGATTATAGAAAGTCTTCCAAGTACAAATTTTCGAGTTAAAATGGAAGACGGTCGAGAGGTTATGGCTCATTTGTCTGGTCGATTGCGCCGATTTCACATCAGAATTCTAGTCGGCGATAAGGTAACGGTTGAAACCAGCCCATAC
>CAZXEI010000025.1:0-5514 GCA_964639775.1 uncultured Candidatus Saccharibacteria bacterium | reverse complement strand
TTGCGTCGGATGGGTTACCTCCTAGGATAATATCAACTCCTCGCCCAGCCATATTAGTAGCAACTGTTACCTGCCCCCGACGACCGGCTTGAGCAATAATTTGAGCTTCTTTCTCGTGATTTTTGGCATTAAGAACTTGGCACGGTATCCCTTCTCGGCCCAAAAGCCTTTCTAAGTACTCGTTCGCTTCTACTGATGTAGTTCCCAATAAAACAGGTTGGCCCGCCTCATGTTTTTCTTTAACTTTGGCTACAATAGCTTTAAACTTAGCCTCTTCTTTACCATATATCTGATCGGGCAAATCTTGCCTGATCATCTTTTCATGAGTCGGGACGACCTTAACATCAAGACCATAAACTTTATCGAATTCCTCCGAAGCCGACAGGGCTGTCCCCGTCATGCCGCTTAACTTTGGATACATTCTAAATAAGTTTTGGAGAGTGATCGTCGCCAATGTTTTTGATTCTGGCTTGATGGCAACTTTTTCTTTGGCCTCGATAGATTGATGGACACCATCTGAATATCGCCGCCCTGGCATTATTCTTCCGGTGAACTCGTCAACAATAATAACTTCACCGTTTTTGACTAAGTAATCAACATCCTTTAGAAAAAGTTCTTTTGCTCTAACAGCGTTCATTGTCCGATGCAGATATTTAATATTTTGAGACTGATAAAGATTTTCAACCCCTAAAGCTTTTTCGGCCTGACCAATGCCCTTATCTGTCAAAATGACTGATTTCATCTTTCGATCAACATTGTAATCTTCGTTTTCTTTCAATCTCTCGGCTAATCGAGCAAAGGTTAGATATTCCTCTGGCTTCATTGTTTCGGATTGAGAAATAATCAAAGGAGTGCGAGCTTCGTCAATCAAAATACTATCAACTTCATCAATAATGGCGTAGTTAAAGGGTCTTTGAACTTTATTATCTGAATGAAAAATCAAATTGTCTCTGAGATAATCAAATCCGAATTCGTTATTTGTACCATAAGTAATATCGGCTCGATAAGCCTCTTGACGAGAACATGGTTTTAGAAAATCTTGAATGATTAGAAAATTACCAAACCTATCTCTTTGTTGGTCTTGATCCGATGCCGTCTGACGAAACTCTGGATCATATAAAAAAGCTTGTTCGTGATTTAAACACTTACTTTTAATCCGAGTAGATGATAAATTTGACCCATCCAAACAGCATCTCTTCGAGCCAAATAGTCATTCACTGTAACGATATGAACCCCTTTGCCGCTTAAGGCGTTCAAAAAAGCTGGAGCCGTCGCTGCCAAAGTTTTTCCTTCTCCTGTTTTCATCTCAATAACATGACCTTGGTGCAAAGCGATGCCTGCCTGAAGCTGGCAATCAAAGTGTCTCTGTCCAAGAGTTTTCTTCGCCGCCTCTCTCACCAAAGAAAATGCTTCCGGAATAATCTCTTCTGAAAATCCATCTTTTTTAATTTTTTCTTTAAGCTGATTGGTCTTTTCTTGAAGATCATTTAAAGAAAAATTCCCCAAATTAATTTCGAAATCATTAATTTGATCAATAAGAATTTGAATCTTTTTTAGATAACGTTTGTTCGGATCACCGATAATTTTTTGAAGAAACATATCATTCGTGTCTTTCTCTTTTTCCTTTGGGCAATCGCTCGCCCGCCCAGAGTCTCATTCTTTTAGCCAGTCGAGCCGTTCTTTTACGAACTGCCTCTTTTTTACTACTATATTTTTTAATTTCTACTTGAAGCTTGGTCTTAATTTCATTAATCGCCTTAATGATATTTTTATTTTGCGAATTAGCTACCACTACCTGATGAGGGAAAATTATCTCTGCCCCAACTTTATATAAATTACCTCGAGCTGACTCTTGCTCAATCTTTATGCGAGCCTCAATCTCCGAAAGATTATCATCTTGTTTGTGGCTTCGAGGAATAAATTTATCTAACTTATTGATCTTCTTTTTTAGATATTCGCTGATATCAGGAGAAAGATCTAACCCTGGAGCATAAATAACGATCTTCATTTTTAAAAATTTACCTAAAAACAGAATAACATCTAAGAACGTCTGAATCAAACAAAAAGCTCCCTTATCGGGAGCTTTGGAAGGAACTTAGAGAGACTTAATCTTCTTCTCCAAGATCTAGGTCTTCGTCTCCGCCGAGATCGAAATCATCTCCATCTTCGTCTTCGTCTTCGTCTTCGTCTTCGAAGTCAGAAGCATCTCCTCCATTAAGGCTCATAGATTCTTCCATTTCTTCGTCCTTTTCTTCAAAGTCTTCCATGATAACTATGGTAATTAATTATAAAAACTTTTGATAAGCAATTTGCTTTGTCAAAAGTACTTCCATAAGTTATATTATTCTAAAAATTTGTCAAGTGGTTTTATGCCCTTACGGTCAAATGAATGATTTCCTCCTCCAAAACAATGCCTTTTTCCGCCAAAACCCTATCTTTGATAAGGGCTATTAAGTCAATAACGTCTTGGCTTTTTGCCTTGCCTAGGTTAACAATAAAATTGGCATGCTTTTCGGAAACCTGAGCGTCCCCTATTTTAAATCCCTTTAGCCCGACTTGGTCAATCAACATCCCGGCCGAATGTTCCGGAGGATTTTTAAAAACACAGCCGGCTGAAGGCTGTAATCTGGGTTGGCTCAATTCCTTGCTAGCGATCAATTCATAATATTTGTTTGTGACGAATTTTTTTTCGCCCGGCTTTATCGAAAGCGTGACTGATGTAATTATCTTATCTGGATTATGGCGAAAAATGCTATCACGATAGCCGAAGCAACATTGACCGGGAGAATAATGATCCCTTTCCATCCCCGCTCGTTCAATAAAATCAACCCTGTTAACTAAATGACCGATATTATGCTCCGGTGTTCCGGCGTTTCCAAAAACCGCCCCCCCTATCGTCCCCGGGACGGCTGCTTCCCATTCTAAACCACTCAGGCCACGTTTAACGAATTCCCTGGTCAACCAACTCAAAGCCACTCCCGAGCCGACATGAACGCTTCTTTCCCCCCATTCAACAGAATCAATGCCCATCTGAATTATCAGTCCGGGATAACCGCAATCCGGAACTAATAAATTGCTTCCACCTCCTAAAATAAAAACGGGGCAACCGATGTCTCTCGCTCGAGACAGGACCTCCCTTAGATTGTCTTCTGATTTGACTCGAGAAAAATAGCGAGCCGGGCCACCTATTTTAAAAGTAGTCCAATTCTTCAAAGGAACGCTTTCTTGCCAGTCAAAATTATCTGCCATAAATTAAATCTTTAGAAATAAAAGTTCGTTTAATTTATTCCTAGTTCTAATTCCAACATAACCGGTCCCTTTCTCTAAGCTCACCGGTTCTAAAATATCTTCAGCATATTTTTCTTGGAAATGAATAACTGCTTGACGAGTTAATCCGAGAAAATAGCCCGTGACCAATCCTTCCGGATAAATTTCCGGTTCCTGAATAGCCAAGAATAATTGAAGGGCTTTGACCGGCTCTCCTTCCAAACCGTAGAATAAATCTTTATCAAAAGAACCTAGGCTAATCCCCTGCTGTCGGGCCAAGG
This sequence comes from uncultured Candidatus Saccharibacteria bacterium, assembly GCA_964639775.1. GTDB lineage: Bacteria > Patescibacteriota > Minisyncoccia > Minisyncoccales > UBA1441 > CAZXEI01. The sequence goes on along the minus strand of CAZXEI010000025.1, from coordinate 1,966 downwards.
CCAGAGAGATCTGGCTACGCAAATAAATTATTTCTCGATAAAGCTCATCTATCTTTCTTTGCAACTCCTGAATTATTCTTTCTTCTGGATCGCGAGGAGTCATTGAAGCTTCCCACTTAAAAGGATAATAATCTTCCGACCCATTAAAACCAGATTGCTTGCTTTGAATTGATGGAATAATCGTAATGGAATAATATTCGGCCCCGAAATTCGGAATACTGATCTCTCCGTTTTGATATTCATTCAGATCGATAAAACCTACTTCTGGTTGTCCTTTTCTGGTAACGGCAACATAAGGAAGCTTAAATAAAGTTTCCGATTGGCCAAAAAACTTGAGATGTAAATCACCATCTCCTCCGATAAAGCGCAACCACTGGGATGACCAATTTTGGATTCTGTCAGTCGCTGTCAAAACGCTTTCACCATTAAGTGGCAAAAAATTGGTTTTGGGGACGATCTTTAAATTCTTTAAATTCGGGCTACGATAACAATAATATTCCCCTAAAGAACAATCATTAATCAAAGCGGCCACTACCCAATTGGTGTAAATTTGTGCAAAATCTTGGCTATAGCCATTCCTAGCCAGAGCTTCATTCAAAGAAGAAATGCCTGTTTTAGAAGACTGAAGAGAGTCGGCCAATATTTCCGGCCCATAATGTTCAACTAAATATTGGATAAATAAATTTAAGGCACCATAATCGGAAGCTTTGTCTTCCCATTCTACTAATGAATCTCCCGGATATTCTAGAAAGATCTTACTACGTCTTTGAAGATTGCTATCTTCGTAAATACGATCATAACCCACCAAGGTCACCGAGTATTCTGCTCTGGCCTCGTTCAACCAAGTTTCTTCTCTAACTTGATGAACTTTTTCTTTCTTGTGAAAAGTAATTAAATGAGTCATTTCATGGGCCAAAAGACTTTTCATGTAATAATCTCTCAAATAATTACTGTTTAAATAAACTGCCTGAATTTCATTAGAAATTGGGTTCTGAAGACGATCGTATTGATCAACGGGACGAAAATATCCTCCTGCGTTTCCACGCATTGGGTGGATTATTATTTTGATTTTACTATCGCCCTTGTTAGCGTCCCAATCCCAACGATAAGTATCGCTTAAGACCGGAAAAATATTTTCTTCAAATTCATAAGCTAGAATCTTTAGATAATCTTGACTTTCCGATCGAGTTTCTTCGCCTAAGCCCTGCCACCAATCAAGTTCAACATAAAATTCTGCTTGCCCGCTTGTCTCAACCAAAGTGGCTAGAATTTCTTCTCTCCCAAATTGATCATATTTGGTATCAACAAAAAAAGAAGAGGGCTCTTCCGCTATTGCGGTAATCCCTCCGATCGATAAACCAAGCAATAATCCCAAAAAAACTATCTTTTTAATTTCGATAAACATAAATTATCTCACCAATAAATCCAAAAACATTACCGAGATCTCAAAACTGAGAAAATATTTAGCAATCCAATGACAATTAAAATGGCGGCTGCTAAAAATGCAAAAGTTATTAAAATTAGTTCTGGTTTCAATAAAATAACAACCCCTAGAACAATCAAAAGCGCTCCTTGAATCAATTTATAGTTTCGGTTGAAGCTAAATTCTGGAAACATCAACCCCCTATCAATTTAATGCCCTCTTCAGACAGTTTTTTATTCAAAGACATAGCAATTTGATGACGTATCTTCTGCATTTCATCATGATCGGCCGTCTTGAGATCAAAGATTAATCTAAAGACTGGCCCTTTAGTTTTAAATTCTTCGAAATACATGCGACCACATTTAATCATATCGCAACTTCTTAGCACTTCCTGTGCTATACCATCAACTCTTTCTAATTGATCGCTCTGAGTCTCATGACTAACACCGAACAATAAAGACATTCTCACGTCTTTTTTCTTGCTGTAATTATAAATTATTTCGCTAACTAATTCTTGATTGGGAATAATAATGCTTTCCCCTT
>CAZXEI010000024.1:0-5556 GCA_964639775.1 uncultured Candidatus Saccharibacteria bacterium | reverse complement strand
GTATCTTCCTTTAGCTGGAGAATGTCTTGTCTCGGTGCTAAAAAGAAAAGACGAAAATACTTATCTCATCGTTGTGGTTCTTGGGTCGAAAGACCGATTTGAAGACACCAAAGAAATCATAAGCTGGCTTTCAAGAGCATATCTTTATTCTTTTGATTATGGTTATTGAAACTAATTCTTACATTGCGTGGCAGGCTATAAGAGCCTTTGGTTTGGGGTTTTTCACTTTTATCTTTGCCTTTATTTTGATTCCTAAATTTACTGATTTTATTTATCGCCATAAACTTTGGCGGAAAAAAGAAAAAGACCTTAGTATTGGAGGGGAAAAGCTGAAAGTTTTTTCTAAATTCCATAAAGGGGAAGGGACAAGTATTCCTCGCGTGGGTGGCTTGATAGTTTGGGTTGTCCCCATCTTAGTCGCTGGCATTTTTTTGCTTTTATCTTTTTTAAATATTAAAGCAGGAATTCATTTTAATTTTGTTAATCGAGCCCAAACATGGTTGCCTTTATTCGCATTATTCGCAGCTTCTATTATTGGGCTTTGTGATGATTTACTCCAAATAAGGGGACGAGGCAAATATATTGGAGGAGGGCTAAAATTGTTTTGGCGGATTGGCGTCGTTTCGGTGATCGGACTAATCGGAGGATGGTGGTTTTATTTTAAATTAGGAGTAACAACCGTCAGCGTCCCAGGATTAGGTAGTATTTTTGTGGGATGGTTTTTAATTCCCATATTTATCATTACCATGCTAGCAGTTTACAGCGGGGGAGTCATTGATGGTCTTGATGGGTTGGCTGGAGGAACTTTTGTTGCTATTTTTAGTGCTTTCGGAATTATCGCCTTCTTCAATCTTCAATATCACCTAGCATCTTTTTGTCTTGTTTTGGTCGGTGCTATTTTGGCTTTCCTTTGGTTTAACATTCCTCCGGCTAGATTTTATTTAGGAGAAACTGGCGTTATGGGTTTATGCGCCACCTTAACTGTAATTGCTTTCTTAACTGATTCCTTGCTAGTCCTGCCAATAATCGCTTTTCTTTTGGTTTTAGAATCTGCTTCAGTTATCATCCAATTGTTGAGTAAAAAACTTTTTAATAAGAAAGTACTCTTGGCCGCTCCTATCCATCATCATTTTGAGGCTAAGGGTTGGCCTCATTACAAGGTAACTATGCGTTTTTGGGTTATTGGGTCGATGGTGGCCTTGATCGGAGTAGCAATTAGGCTTCTCGGCTAAACATGATTGGTATTTTTGATTCCGGCGTTGGAGGATTAACCATAACAAAAGAGGTCTTAAAACAACTCCCGGAATATCAAATTATTTATTTCGGAGATACGGCTCGTTTGCCTTACGGGACGAAACAGGCTAAGTTTGTGCAGCATTGGTCTCGAGAAAATATAAAATGGTTGTCTGATCATGGGGCAGAATTATTTATCATCGCCTGCCATACTGCATCTTCTTGGGCTTTTGACTTATTGCGCCATGAAATTGATAAACCCATTTTTGACGTTGTGGTTCCGAGCATAAAACAAGCTTTACGGGTGACAAAAAATGGGCATATTGGAATTATCGGAACACCAGGGACTGTTAAAAGTGGCATTTATCATCGTCGTTTATCAGAACTAGATAAAAACGCTTCTTTGCATTTGAAATCTTGTCCTCTATTTGTGCCTATCATCGAGGAAGGCTGGATGCGAAAACCAGGAACGAAAGAAATCGCCAAAGAGTATCTTGTTTCTTTATCCCAAAGCGGAATTGATACTTTGATTCTTGGATGCACACATTATCCTTTAATCCGAGATGTGATTGAAGAGATAATCGGACCATCCGTTGAGATTGTGGATCCGGCCTACGCTTTAAGCCAAGAGATTAAAAAATTCATTCAGAGCCATAAAAAAACTGAACAGAAGATAAAGCGAGGACAAGACCATCGTTTTTATTTCAGCGCCGAGCCATATCATTTACAGTTAATCAGCCAACTTTCTCTGGGCCGAATCATTAAAGGAGAGGTTATTAATCGTGATTGAAGATTTAGCTAATAAAAAGATACTAATCTTAGGACTAGGGAGAGAAGGGGAGTCTAGCTATCGTCTATTTCGAAAACTTTGGCCTAGGAAAAAGATATCATTGGCTGATAAAAACGAGCAAAGCCAATTAAATGATTCATGGCAAAAGATTATAGGCGAAGACGATTATTTGAATTTTTATGGAGGGCCAGATTATCTAAATCATCTTTTTGATCACCAGGTGATCATTAAAAGCCCCGGCATATCGTTTAGGTTGGATAAAATTAAAGAAGCATTAGCACAAGGAATAATTTTTACTTCTCAAACCGAGATTTGTCTTAATTCGGCCAGAGAAAGAATTATCGGCATAACTGGGACGAAAGGGAAAACTACCACGTCTTCTCTTGTCTATCATTTGATAAAAAACCACAAACCTAGTGTGCTCATTGGGAACATGGGCATTCCTGCTTTTTCTTCTTGGAATGATGAAAAAACTGATGAAGAATGGATGGTCTTCGAAATGTCTTCTCATCAATTAGACAAAATCAAAAATAGCCCCCACATAGCTTTACTTTTGAATCTAGGGGTCGATCATTTAGATTATTTCGAAAACATACAGGAATATCATCAATCTAAAGAAAATATCTTCCGGTATCAAAATTCAAATGATTATTTAATTTATAATTGCGAAGATGAAAAAATTAACAAATTAATTGAATCTTCGCCTGCCCAGAAAATATCCTTCAGCTTCGAGAAAAGAGCTGATAGTTTTTGTTATTGGGATTGTAATCAGCTTTATTGTCGAGTTAAGAAAGATCAAACTCCGGAATTAGTTTTGGATAAAAAAGATATTCCTGCAATTACTTCTATTTTAGCCATAAATCTTGTCCCGGCCGTAGCTGTTGCCAAATTGATGGGCGTATCCAACCAATCAATTTTGTCTCAAATTAAAACTTTCCACGGCCCCCATTATCGTCTCGAATGCGTAGGAAAGTATAATGGAATAATATTTTACAATGATTCAGCTGCCACCGTCCCAGAAGCAACAATAGCCGCCTTACATTCTCTAAAAGGGCAAGTTGATACTTTGATTATCGGAGGATCTGATAAAGGAAGCTCTTTTGAGAATTTAGCTAAAACAATTCTTGAGCATAAAGTTCAGAATTTAATTACTTTTCCAACAACCGGAATTAAAATAGCAGAATTAGTCAAGAATCAAAATAAATTTATCGATTTGAAAATAAAACAAGCTAAAAACATGGAAGAGGCTATCCATGTGGCATACCTCTTAACCGATCCTGGGAAAATTTGTTTATTATCTCCAGCCTCGGCCAGTTTTACTGTTTTTAAAAATTATGAGGAGAGAGGGGAACTTTTTAATTATTGGATCAAAAAATTATCAAAAAATGACTCGTAACCAAGATTTAAATAAAATCCGTTGTGGAATCGCTATATTTTCTCTTATCTTGCTGTCAATAGGATTATTTGTCCTGACAACAACTTCGGCTCCCGGCGCTTTAGCAAAATATGGAGATAGCTTTTATTATTTTAAAAGGCAACTTCTGTATGGCGTCATTCCTGGCTTAATACTGGGCTTCATCGCTTTTAAAATCCCTCTTGAGAAATTCAGGCATTTGATCCCTTATGCGTTTATGGCAAATCTTCTTTTGCTGATACTTTTATTTTTACCTTATTTTGGTTCCATTCTGGGCGGAAGTCGAAGATGGCTTACGCTCGGTCCAATTTCTTTCCAGCCAACGGAATTGTTAAAAGTTTCCTTTATTCTGTATCTCGCTCATTTAGCAGCAACTTTCACTAAAAAATCAGAATATCGTCGTCTTTTTGCTGTTTTTACTTGTTTGATTGTTGTCATTGGCGTCTTAATGATTTTACAGCCAGATTTGAGCACTTTTGTCGTAATAACAACCATTGGATTAGCAATATATTTTTGTGCTGGAATGCCGATTGGAAATATTTTTTTAATATTGACAACGGCTGGGCTTGGCTTTTTGTTGTTAATGAGATTCTCAAGTTATCGTTTAGCTCGTCTACTAACTTTCTTAAACCCAGATAACGCTCCCTTGGCTGGGGGTTATCAAATCAAGCAAATGCTTTATGCAATTGGGTCTGGCGGTTTGTTTGGCTTGGGACTTGGATTGAGCCGTCAAAAATTCGGATTCCTTCCTCACTCCATAAGTGATTCAATCTTTGCTATAATAGCAGAGGAAACTGGCTTCCTTGGCGTGATAATTGTTATCGTATTATTTACATCCTTATCGTGGATGATTTTGCGCCTAGCATTTAAATACAAAGATTCTTTTCGTCAATTTATAGCTGTTGGAGTCGGAGTTTGGATCGCCGCTCAATCATTTATCCATATCGCTGCTAATATTGGGTTAATCCCTTTAACTGGCATGCCGTTACCCTTTATTAGTTATGGAGGATCTGCTCTCGCTTCGCAATTAATTGGCCTAGGGCTGTTACTTAATGGTTCAAAAAAATAAAAAAAAGAAAATCAAGATACTGTTTACGGGTGGGGGGAGTGGCGGACACATCTTCCCGATAATTGCTGTAATAAAAGAAATCAAAAAACTTGATAAAGAAAATAATTTTCTTTTTTATTATATTGGTCCGCGTGATTATTTAGCTGTCAACTTTTTGTCAAAAGAAGGCGTTAATATGAAATTCACTCTGGGGGGTAAAATACGTCGATATTTTTCTTGGCTTAATTTTATTGATATTTTATTCAAAATTCCGGCCAGTTTTATTTTATCTTTTTTTTATCTTTTTTTTATCTCCCCAGATTTAGTTTTCAGTAAAGGAGGATATGGATCATTCCCGACAGTTTTTTGGTCTCTCTTGCTACAAGCCCCTCTCTTCGTTCACGAATCCGACACCGTCATGGGCAAGGCTAATCAATTCGGGGCACGTTGGGCCTTAGAAGTTTTCAATTCTTTCCCCGAACCGAAAGACAACCAAAATAGCTATATCAATGTTGGAAATCCCATCAGAATTGACTTGCTAATAGGCGAGAAGCAGGCCGCGCGTAAAGCCCTGGGTATTTTATCGAATAAACCAGTTATTTTCGTTCTAGGGGGCTCTCAGGGCGCCAAAAAGATCAATAATTCGGTTTTAGACGTGCTTCAACCGCTTTTGGAACAATTTGAAGTGATTCACCACTGCGGACAGGAAAATTTTGAAGAAATAAGGATAGCAGCTAAAATAGCGGTTGATGATAAATTTTGGCGATCTTATCATCCCTATCCTTTCTTAGGAGAATGGGAAACTAGCAACGCTTATCATGCATCAGATCTTGTGGTATCCAGGGCTGGGTCGGGGACAATATTTGAAATTGCCGCTTTTGGAAAACCGAGTATTATAATCCCTTTGGCTAATTCGGCAGCTGATCATCAAGTGAAAAATGCTTATACTTTTGCCCCCTACGGAGCACAAGTAATTGAAGAGAATAATTTTACTCCTCATTTCTTTTTGAAATCAGTACAACATGCATTCAGCGATTCAGATTCTCTTAAGAGAAGGGGAGAGTCGGCTTT
>CAZXEI010000023.1:0-5625 GCA_964639775.1 uncultured Candidatus Saccharibacteria bacterium | reverse complement strand
TCTGTCTCTGACTCGACGGCTGAAAGGATCCGAGGAATAAACGACCAAGAAATAAAACTTAAGGCCCTCGTAAGGGAACTCTCATGCAAAGCAAAGTGATACAAGGAGGTTCGATTTCTGCTTTGGCAGAATGGCAACGTGATGTGAAGGGGCGACGGAAGTTGAAACCGTTGCCCCTCTTTTTAATTAGCGACCAAACCTTCTCTGTCTTTGATGATATTCTGCTAAAGCTTCTTTAAAATCTTTTTTATCGAAATCGGGCCAATATTTTGACGAAAAATAAAGTTCGGCATAAGCAGCTTGCCAAATTAAAAATCCAGACAAACGCTTCTCTCCTCCGGTTCGAATAATCAAATCGGGGTCAGGCAACCCAGCTGTCCAAAGATTTTTATTTATTAAATCTTCATCTATTTCTTCTTTTTTAGACTGATGAACTATCTTACGTAAAGCGTGAACAATTTCATCTCTCCCCCCATAGCTTAAAGCTAAATTAAGAGTCAGCCCTGAGTTGCCCTCAGTCTCTTGTTCAAAAATCTCCATCATTTTTCTAATTTTCGGCGAAAACTTTTCCCGAGAACCAGATATCATGATTTTTATGCCTTGTTCTTTAACCCAATCTTTTTCTTGAGAAAAAAATTGAATTATTAGATCCATAAGAAAGTTAACTTCTCGCGAAGGTCTTTGCCAATTTTCAGAAGAAAAACAAAAAACTGTTAAATATTTTATATTAAATTCCTGACACCAAGAAGTAGTTTTCTTTAAAATTTCGGCTCCGGCACGATGCCCCATCATCGGAAGCAAATTCCTTTTTTTAGCCCAACGACGGTTACCGTCCATAATAATACCTAAGTGTCTTATTTCAGAAAATTTTTGATTCATTAAATTTTATTTATTACAACTTTAAATATAAAAACCTCCTTAATTGATAAACATATTTATGTATTACCGCAAGAAGATTCCCAACGAAAATATACTTTTATGGCTTAATCTTTGATTGGTCTAAAAAATCAAGATTAAGATATTTCTTTTTTAACCCTTCTTTGTCTAACCCTTCTTTCTCTACGTTCAAACAGTCTATATAAAAGATAACCCCTTCTATAATATCTCTAAACAACTGAATTTGTTGCCGCAATGTTTTATTGTTCATTTTTTGACGGACATCTGAATCATGTTTTTTCCCTTCTAAAATAAAAGTGCTAATAGCATGCCCATGAAGCAATTGGTTTCTAATCGCAGCAAAGTGAAGAATTTTATTCAAAATACTATGATGATTTGCGATCTCTTTTTCGCGGCCAGTGAAATCAAATTTGTTATGGTACAAGAACATCGCCATTTTGTCTTGAAAAGAGATATCATCTGTTTGTTTGATCACCTCAAGACGATTAAAATTTGACCCAACGTGCCACAAAGCAATATGGCGCAATAAAGCATTTAGCCCAACCTCTAAAACAACATGCAGAGCAATGTATAACTCTATTAAATCTTCTTCACTTAATTCTTCTTGATTTAATAAATTTTGACATCGTTGTCTTCTCGAAGAAATAAGATATTCAGATTCAGTTTCTTCTGATCCCGGGTAAGACATAATTATTCCTCGTAATAAATAGCCTGAGTCGGACATCCTTTAATGCTTTGCTCAATACAATCTTTGTTCTTGATCAGATCGGCTGTTGATTTTATCTCAGCCTTCCCGCTACTAATATTTATTTCGAAGACATCGGGGCAATTAAATTCGCAACTGCCGCAACCCAAACATTTATCTTTATCAATTTTCAATTTTGACATATCCAAAGCTTTAATTAATTTTAGTGCCAGGGCTAACTCTATGTTCCGGTTGCAAAAGAACTGGACGCCCATCGCTAGCAGCCAACAACATGCCTTCGCTTTGTTGTCCCATCATAGACCTTGGAGCAAGATTGGCTATTATAATAATTTGCCGGCCAATCAAATCAGCTGGCTGATAAAATTCTTTTATCCCAGCCAATATTTGTCTTTTTTCTCCACCTAAGCTTACCTGAAGTTTAACTAATTTGTTTGATTCATCGATTGGCTTAGCTTCTAAAACTTCAGCTACCCTAAGGTCAATTTTTTGAAAATCTTCTAAATTAATCATCTTGCTATCATTTTAGCATGGCTTGCCGGTCAAAACCAATACCCATATAAAATCTGAATTTTTATCTTTTAGCGCCCTGGCCTTGAGAAGCAATCCTTCGTGCCAACAGAAGCTAACCAAGATAATATTCTTTTGATTTAATGTTTTGCTTAGATTATTATCTCTGTCAGTTAATTTGATAAATTTATCAATTATAATTTTGGCAAAAGGAAAATTCTTTTTATTTTCTTCTGGCGAATTAACGGCTATGATTTTTGTCGAAGAATCAAACCAAGCCAACCAAAAAGAATTTAATTTGGGATCATTGAGAAAAATTTTTAATGCTTTCTCAGATAAATACTCAAGAACATGATAAGCTTTTTGAGAATAAATAATATTTCTTATTTTATCGAAAAAAGCATTACTCTCCCATACTATTAAACATCGATCCAGCGGCAATCGATCCTGGCCGTTCTTTAAGAGACAATTTATCTGAAAAGGATTTTCTGATTCTATCAAAAAAAGTGAGCATTTGTCACAGATATATGGGCCTTCTTGCCCACAATTTAAACAAAATGATGGAAAAAGAAGAGAATAAATGAATTTGATCGCTTTAATCCATCGATTATTCGGTGCCATCAGAAACATGATTCAGTCTGATAGGCAGAGCCAGGGCATCTTCATGCTCTGGTAATCCGCTAGGATTATCTTTTCTTAAAACCAAAATCGCTTTTTCTTCTTTCCATGCAGAAGAAATTTCAAAATTAATTTCAAACAATACTAATTCCGATGTCATCCAATTGTCTTTCGCCTCGGCCAATCCTTGAGATATTTTTCTCCCCGACTCATCCCAAATTTCGGCTACAAAACTAGCCTCGAAAAACCACTGACCAGTAATTTCTCCTGAAATAAAAAGGTCTCCTTCATTGACTGTCCATTCTTTATCTAGATCAATTTCTGCTCTAGGATCGCTTAAAGAGTATTCAACAAAAAACTCTCCATTCGGAGTTAAACATGTCGCTGGATGATCTGATATGATTTCATAATAAAAAACGCACTCTTCAAAATTACCGATCTGTTCAGCCGATTCTTTAGAGTTGCGCCAAGAAGCCCATAAGGCTAGAAACAAAAAACCAATCAGCGCTATTAAAATAGTTTTATAATTTTTTTTAATAAAATTAGACATAATATTGTATCGGGCGGGAGAAATTTCCCCCGCCCGATACGATCAAAATTTCATTCTCCTTCAAAAATATCTATCGTGAGCCGAATTATTTCTTTTTGGCTCGACCAACTCTCTTTACCTTTTTAGGGGCAGCTTTCTTCGTTGTCTTCTTCACCGGCTTCTTAGCGGTTTTTTTAACCACTTTCTTCGCTGCTTTCTTGGGCTTAGAGACTCTCTTTCTCGCCTTCGCTTTAGTAGCCATGGCCATTATTGAGAGGTTAATTAATTTGGCTGCAGGTAAATTTAATTTTAAAATAGCTAGCCTTTATTCGGCCAGCCTTCCAACAACCGGATATTTAGTGATTTCCTCAAGAATATGATACGAATAAAAATCTTCTGTTAATTCTTGTCCCGCCAAATGAGAATAATGCTTCCCCTCTTTAAAAATTGAAGTATTGTCATAAACAACTCCTTCAACTGCCACATAAGCCGGACGACCGTCTTTGCCGTCATAATAAGAAAGTTCTTGCAGGGTAAAAACTTTTAAATTATCCTCTTCTTCTGAGATGTTTTCTTCTTCTACTTCTTCTACCGTCGAATCGTCTTCTTCCACTTCAATAGCAGCATTGTCCTTCTGTGAATTTCCAAGATAAAACAGCTCTACATAGCCAAAAAATCCTACAAAAGATAAACAACCTAAAACTAACAAGCATTTGGAAAAAGAGTTCCAGGCCTGCCAACGAATAAGCGACAGGCGTAGAGCCAAGCAAACATGAATAGTAAAAGAAATAATAAGAATTAGAGGCAAAAACTGAATATGGAATGATCTGGCGAGAGAATGATCGATCAATCCCTTTGTTAAACCATAGCCGCTAATCATGTAAAGAATAAATGACGCTAAAAGAATCCATGCTGATATGCGATCAATTCTCGTTAGATACCTCTCGATGCTTTTTTTAATCATATTCGCAAGATTATGTTTTTATTTTAATCTTAATTTTAAAAAAATCCAGTTATTTTTCTTCAATATCTAATGAACTTTCTTTTTCTTCCCCTTTAATCCTATCCATAATTCTAACTAACTTACGATGACGAGTTTGCGCTATTTGTCGATATTGCCCCGAGGTCTTTTCAATAAAATACCCAAGCTTATCCAAGGACTCGCTAAACTTACTGTATTCTTCCTCAAAAACTTTTATCAGCTTGATTATCTCCTGCATATTCTGCTGATAAACAAAATTTTGATGGGACCAATATATGGTTCTAAGAATTGCCACAAAACTGAATGGACCAGCCAAAATAACTTTTTGTTTTAATGCTTCTTGCCAAACTTCTCTTAATTTATCGTAAATAAAGCTAAAAATTAATTCATTGGGGACGAACAATATAACAAAGTCAGCTGTTCCGCCTTCTGGATTAATATAATCTCTTCCGGTTACTTCTTTTATCTTCTGCCTAACATCTCTTGCGAATTCTTTAAGAGCTTTTTCCTTTTCTGATTTATTCTCAGTTTCTTGATACCTCAACAAAGCGTTCCATGGAAACTTAACATCAATATTTACTTGGGTTTTATCCGGTAGTAACAAGGCTAGGTCTGGTCTAGTTAATGATTTGGTTTCGGGATGAACTAAATAATTTTCGCCCCGGACAAAACCAACCATTTGAATTAACTGCTCCGCCATCTCTTCTCCCAGCTGCCCTCTTTTTTGATTATTCGAAAGAATGTTTTTTAAATGATCGGTGGAATTCCTTAAATATTCTGTTGCCTGAGATTGCTGCTCCAAAACGCCTTTTAACCGTCCGAATGTTTCTTGTCTTTCTTTTTCGGCCGACTCAAGCTTCTGCTGATTAAGTTGTAATTGTTGCTCTATCTTCTTAATAAGTTCTTTAATGTCTTCTCTCCTTCCCTCAATATATTGTTCTTCTCTTTTTATTTTCTCGTCGATAATTTCATGAGACCTTTCTCTATTGTCTTTGAGTGATTCTTTCAATTGATTAAGCCAATAATAAAGAATAGCTAAAAAAAGTAAAAAGATAGCTGAAGCTAAAACAATTATTAACTCCCAGGAAATCATTCCGTTTTATGATTTAATTTTCGATAAATAAAATAAGAGTAAAACGTCAAAAATATCATACTCGCAAGCATTGGGATAATCGACAAAAACAAAGCTAAAGATCCTGCAAAAACGGAAACTAGAGCAATAACAGCCGATCCCTTGGCTAGCTTTCCTCCCAACACATGAGTTTTAGTCCAAACATGATCATCGCTTAGCGTCCAAGGATTTCTGATGCCAATAAACCAATTTCTCTCAGCCTTTGAAAGCAAAACACCCATGCCATACCAAAGAGCGGCTAAAGCTGGGATGAT
>CAZXEI010000022.1:0-5751 GCA_964639775.1 uncultured Candidatus Saccharibacteria bacterium | reverse complement strand
GAAAACATATCTCTGTCGGGAAAAATCCCTGAGGGAGAATTTCTGGTAAATTCTTGTTAAGACAATAGATTCGATCTTCGGCTTGGCAACAATTCTCATTTTCAGCCATGCCCGGGGCATCGCCTATTAATTCTTGGCATACGCTTTCTTCTTGTCCCTCCCATCCTTCGGAGCATTCATTCCCTTCTTCCCATCTTACAATAGAGCCTCGAAGGCAATATCCCTTATTCGGCAATTCTACTTCGGAAGCATCCTTACCGATGATTTGAGGGTTAACAGTGCTAAGAGCTAAATGAGCCCCAAGGATAATAGCGATTCCGGAAAGACCGGCAATAATTTTCTGCTTGCCTGACCTCATGCGATTTGGATCACCAGCAGAGGTTAAATGGATCATTCCGCCCCAAATAACAATAACAAGGGCGATAATACCCGTTATGCCAATGCCGGCATAATAGAGATATTCTAGGTAAGCGGGCAAAGTTGTTTCAGCTCCAGGTGTAGTAGCCCCAGGAATGCTTGGATAAGTTACCTCGGTGTCTCTGGCTGCCAAAATAAAACCAGGAAAGATTAAAATGAAGACAGCGACAAGAATGAATAATTTTTTATTCATATAATTCGTTTTCATTTAATTTGTTCGGCACAAAAATAATCAAACATTAAATCAGAAACAGCTTCTTTGCATTCACTGCTTTCACGATAACGGTAACAAGCTTCTTTTTCTGCAGCAGATAAAGCGTTGTCGCCGTAAGGCGAATCGCTATTATAAGGATAGCAGATTTCTATCAATGGGTTAAATTTCAGACCACCACTTTCTAAGCCAAGATCCTGAAGATTAAGCAACCAAGAGCAACTGAAAGGCATAGTCAGAACGGTTTCGAGATGAACATCATCAGAAAAACCACTAATACAGCGAGCTAATTTTTCTTCAGAATCTTTGAGCTGATTAAGTAATTCAGCTCGACTTGGTTGATAAGACCTCAGATTAACGGCTAAAATCAGATTTTTAGTTTGTTCAACTCTCTTTTGAATAGAATTAACATCAATATTATACCAATGACGCGTTTCGTCACGACGTTGGAAAATGACACTCAGAGGGCAAGGATGCATCTCTCCGCCAACCAAACAAGGAGAACAGGGACAACCAGGGCACGAGCTGCAGTTATTACAAAGACATCCGTGTAAGGTGCTGCAACCTGGTCCGCAACCACTCTTATCCTGGGTAATCTGAGGGCCATCGCATCGGCATCGAGGAGGCAAATGATACAACCGACATCTGTTCATAGGATCTCTCTTGTCGTAAGAAGGGCAAGTAATTTCTGGAGCCGAGGTATCGACAAGAATTCTCATTTCGCTCATCAATTCTTGAACATAAACCTCAGCATCATCTGTTAACTGACCAATCTCAATATGGCTACGTGGGTATCCTTCGATAACATATTCATCTAAATAAAGCTCAGAAGCATTTTTTTGTTCGCTAGTTAGAATCGGAGCTCCAATAAAATCTTTAGGACAATAAAAAGTGGCAGGCCCCTGACTGAAATGGTCACAACTTTCTCCGTCCGATTGGATGCGACACATTATCCCCAGATCGTCTGTCACCTCGCGGCCCTCAATACCGTCTTCTTGGTTTATTCGATAAGTGGAACATCGATAAGAAGTAAATTCTTCATCGCCCCAAGGAAAGAAAATAGCAGTACCTTTCTTTATCTCATCTAAATTACAGATACCACAATCAAGTTTATCGCTGTCTTCTCCATCGCAATCGGTGCAGTTAAATTCACGGCACCATTCATCAATATGAAGTCGTTCGGCAGAGATACACTCTTCTCCCCAAGCCGGCTGATTGTCATTTAAACAAAATTTATTTACTTCCAACTCAATAGAGGGGATTTCTTCAACCTCTTTGACCAATTGTTGGAAAGTGGCATGAGTTATATGCGTGCCATATTCGCATTGCATTTTATACATCTCTTCAACTTTTTCCAGATAGTCTAAATCTGTTTGCAGGCTGGCGATATGCGGAGGTAGAAAATGGCTGGCCAGATAACGGATCTGATTAACGACAGTCATGTCTTTATAGCTGTCAACAGAAACTTGAACCAATTGATCTTCTTTTAAAAGATCTTTCCCTTCGATAATTTGATCCATAAAAAGTCCAGCGCCACCTTTTCTAAAAATAGCATTTCTAATTTGATCCATCCGACCTCGACCAGGGCAAGGATCTCCTCCGCAAGGGGCGCCACAAGGGCAAGTTCCGTAGGGGAGGCAAGGACATGCTCCGCAACTACAATAACCGCATTGACATTCGCTGCTTAATTTGGCCAATTCATCCACTCGATCTCTCAAAAATTCACTTTTCGCATCTAATGCTTTAACAACTCTTTCAATGCAATCAAGACGATCATTGGTGGGAATTGGTTGGATGCCCGGACGACTAGGGTCACCATCAAGGAATTCACCGTCTTTGTCAAAATCATAACAGAGATAGGCAATCTCGGAATCCTCAATTCGAGGATTTGGCCAAGCTTCAGGAAATTGCTCGGACATTAATTTAATAATCTTTTGCTTTTCTTCATTGGTTACGGGTTGTTGAGAATAACAATCAACAAGTTCATTCTGTTCATCAAAGCAACTGATATTTTTAGCCAATATTCTGGTTTCAAGAATAGTGCCGAAAGGCATTTCTTGATATTGATAAACCGTTGGATCAGATCTGATGACTTCTATTTCTTCGTTTCTGATATCTGAAACGTCTGGTAATTTAAAAATTTCTGAAAGAATATCAGGGTTAATTTGCCTAATCAAAGCATAGGAAACCAAGATAAGACTTACGCCAAGTAGCCCGTTTAATATTTGTTTTTTTGATTTGGCCATAGCCATGGGCGACCCACCTGAAACTAAATAACCAAGACCTCCTTTGACTATCGCGATAAAGGCAATAATACCAGAGACGGTTATAATGAAATTTATGATAAAGACAATCGTTCCAGCGATATCGTTTTCTTCGACTCCGGGGTCACCTTCAGCAGCACCAAATACAGCCATTGGCAGAATAATTAATAAGATAATCAATAAGATTGTTTTTTTAAGCATGAGTGGCTTCTAAATGAACGGCAATTACCCAAGTGGGAGAAATCTTGCCTAAGAGAGGGACAGATTCAATAAGAAACGGGAGCAAAACTCTTTTAATCCATTTCTTTAACAAAGAAGTAGTCTTTACGGGCATCTTATCGGGACGATGATCGTCGAAAGATGGTTGGGAAGCAGAAGCAGATAAACTAGCCCCACCGCTTTTAGAAGAATCGGACGACTCTGACTCTTTAATGTTTTTGTCAGAATCTTTTTGCTCTTTCTTGTTTTTAGAACCTTTGCGAGTAATTATTTTTTTAGCAGCCGATATTGGAGAATGGCGGAAAAATAAGATCCAAATAGTAAGGATAAAACTACCTAAAAAACTAGTTATCCCTTGTATAATTAAAGCCAAAGGAGCCAGAATAATTGTTATAAAAAGCAAAAGGCAAAAGTATCCAATGAGATCCAAGAAAAAAGCTATTACGTACATAATCAGAACATCTGCTGAAATTGGATTGGTGCTTTCAGTGCTCATGTTTAAATGGATCCGCGGGCGAGTTCTTCGCGCTTTAGGGCTCGTCTGGCTTCTTTAATCTTAATAACTTCTTCCGGATTACTGGTAATAATCTGATCTTCGGTATAAGAGGCGACAACTTGAATAGCTACGCGCTTGGTCCCAGCGAAGAACAATCCTTCACCGACGCTGCTTGAAAGAACAAGGTGTTTCTCTCCCATAGTTAAACCAAAAGTGTTGGCGATGATATCAATGGATGTATTCGACTGCTTCATCAATAACTGAAGCGATGAATTATTTAAAATTGGAACACCATAAGGAGAGCTTAAAAAATCATTAACGTCCTGAGTAATAGTGGTAAGGCCTAACCAATATTTCCTGGCTCTCTTAGCCATTCCGAATAAAAAGGAAGCACCGTCGGGAGATTGCATAATCACCCAAGCCTCATCGATAACAACAACTCTTTTTTTCATTTCACCCCTAATCTCATTCCAGATATGGTGCAAAATGATATACATGGCCATGGGGCGCAATTCGTCTTCCATGTCTCGAATGCCAAAGACAACCAATTGGCGATCAATTCTGACGTTGCTCTGGTTATTAAAGAAATTGGCATAACTACCCTGAGTAAATTTGCGCGTACGTTGGCTGAGAGATTCAGCGCCCTCCATGCTTTCAAGGATCGACTGGAAATCTGTCATTAAAGGAGGCTCAGCTCGGCTGAAATTAACATCGGGAGTAATATCTTTGGAGGCATAGGTTTCGATAATTGCTTGGTCAATAATAGCGTCCTCTTCGGGATTTAGCCCACCCAACATAAGACGGAACAATCCGACCAGCTCAACTGTATTTCTTCTTAAAACATCGGCTGGGTTTTCATCTATTCCGACTTTAGGTAAATCAAATGGATTTAAATGATGAGGCGAACTGAGTGAAACATTAATATATGAACCATCAACAGCATCGCTCAAAAATTCATATTCGTTTTCAGGATCAATAATTAAGACATCAACTCCTTCCATCATAAGGCGCAAGATCTCTAATTTGGTTGCGTAACTTTTTCCACCACCTGATTTTCCAAAGATAACCATATTGGCATTTTCAAGAGAGAACCGATCAAAAAGAACGAGAGAATTATTGTGTTTGTTTATGCCATAAAGTATTCCTTCGTTAGAACTTAAATCAAAAGAAATGAAAGGAAAAACACTTGAAAGAGGAGAAGTGTTCATGGGTGTATGGACCATCAATTCGTCTAAACCATAAGGAGCACAAGTAAAGAAGCCTTCTTTTTGTTGGAAAGAAGCTGGCTTAACATAGACTAGTCGAGATTCAAGAATTGATCGGATTTCAATCTCGGTATCGCGTAATTCCTTTTCGTCGTCACCTGAAATAGCGAAATAAATTCCAACCTGGAACATTTTTTCTTGAGCAGTGCGCAATTTATTGCGCAAGTCTTCAATATCTTGAAAGGCAGTTTCCAATTCCGGATCACGAACTAAGCCTTTATCTTCCCGATCCATTAATTCGGCCTGAATCTCGGTAGTCTTCTTACGTAATTTTTTCAAAATAGGAGTAGTTTCGATTGGGTGAAAGAAAAAAGAAATACCAATAGGTCGACTCATATTGATGATTGGCGCTAGCCAACCAACTGACAAATATCGAGGATAAGAAAAAACAAAGAGAGACCGAGTTAGCCTTCCTCTTAAATCAACGCTATTCTGATTAACTTCGACTGAAGGAGGAGCGATAAGATCATGCAAAGTTACGGCATGGCGAACGGTTTTAGATGTCGATGATTCGGAATTTTTTTTGTTAAACAATTTACTAAACATAATCAATCAATTATTTCGGGCATAATAGATGGGTAATATCCTTGTTCGGCTGAAGTGGGATGATGCAATGACCAGAGTAGTTCGATAATTTCTGGTGAAGTGAGCGGAACAGCTTCTAATTCGCATCGCCTTAGACCGATGGCCACAAACTCCATACGTTGGAGTAATTGAGAGTGGGCTCTCTGAAAAGCTTCGCCTGACATGGATTCACCACCACGCCCTCTTTTTAATATCTCTCGAGCAGCCGAAACGGTTCCTTGTACTTCAGCCAAAGTATAAGGAACAATAACATAAAAAGATTTGCTCATAATCACTCCCTTGTCTAAGATATCG
>CAZXEI010000021.1:0-6233 GCA_964639775.1 uncultured Candidatus Saccharibacteria bacterium | reverse complement strand
AAAAAGGTTCTCGTAGATGTTAAAACACCTCAATGTTTCTATGAAAAAAGGAAAAATAAGAGATGAAATTATCGGCTGGATAGGTGCATTTTTAATCATTGCCGCCTATATCGCCCTCAGTTTTAATTTTATTGATTCAAACGGTCTTTGGTATCAGGGAGCCAATGTTTTGGGTGCATTTGGCATGATTTACATCTCTTTTAAAAAGAGAAATTACCAACCCGGAATGATTAATATAATCTGGGCAATTGTGGCGCTAATAGCTATTTATAAAATTTTCTTTTAATTGATTTTTATGCTTGACACACATCTTTCTTTTGCTAGACTGAAATCAGCCTCTTTTGGCTGTCGCTCTCTGAGTGTCAGTTGAAAGAGGTTTTAAAATAATCATTACACGAATGGATTTAAAGAGTTTAACAGCTTCAATAGCTCAAATAGCCGAAGATAACGGAATCACCGAAGAAGAAGTTCTCCAGATAATGGAGGACGCTTTAGCGGCGGCCTATAAAGAAGATTATGGTGAAGCCGGTCAACACATTAAGGCTGAATTTGATACTAAAAAAGGAAAAGTCTCTTTTTGGCAAATTAAAACGGTTGTTGAAGATGAAGAGAAAGAAAAGACGCATTTCAATCCCAAACAACATATTGCTTTAAGCGAAGCGATAAAAGAAGACGAAGACTTGGAAGAGGGAGACGAAATCAGGATCTCCTTGCCTTCTAAAACCGATTTTGGCAGAATTGCTGCTCAAACAGCCAAGCAAGTTTTGTTACAGAAAGTTAAAGAGGCCCAAAGAGAAGCGATTTATACAGAATACAAACAAAAAGAGGGAGAGGTTTTGTCTGGCATCTTTCAAGGATTTGAGCAAGGCTCAGCCCATTTTGATTTGGGCCGAAGCGTAATGGGGACATTGCCTCCGGAGGAGCAGAGTGCCAATGAAGAATTCCGCCCAGGACAAAGAAAGAAGCTTTATGTTTTAAGCGTTGATCAAACAACAAAGGGACCGGCCATTTTCTTGTCTCGAGCTTATCCAAAGTTAATTTCTAAATTATTTGAATTAGAGGTCCCTGAAATTTCAGAAGGTCAGGTGGTTATAAAGTCAATTGCTCGAGAAGCTGGCTATCATGCCAAAGTGGCTGTTGTTTCAATGGATTCGAGCATTGATCCT
Organism: uncultured Candidatus Saccharibacteria bacterium; assembly: GCA_964639775.1. Lineage (GTDB taxonomy): Bacteria > Patescibacteriota > Minisyncoccia > Minisyncoccales > UBA1441 > CAZXEI01. The sequence continues at coordinate 5,067 of CAZXEI010000021.1, read as the reverse complement.
ATTGGAGCAATGGTTGGGCAAAGAGGGACTAGGATCATGGCAATCACCAACGAGTTGAACGGAGAAAAAATAGATATTATTCGTTGGTCTGAAGATCCGAAAGAATTCGTAACTAATGCTTTGTCTCCGGCTAAAATAGACCGCATTGATCTCAATGATAGAAATGAGGCTAGAGTTACTGCTCCGACCGACCAGATCTCTTTAGTCATTGGCCGAAAAGGACAAAATGTACGATTGGCTGCCAGGTTAACTGGTTGGAAGATTGACGTTCGGGATCAATCCGGACAGAGACCATCTCAAACTGAGCCTGCTTCAGATAACACCGATTCTGGAGACACAGAAGAAGAATTAAAAGAGACAAAAGAATAATGCTGCTTGTTTCTTTGCTTGCAGGATTATTAGTGGTTTTATTTTCTTTGTTTTTGATTCATCAAATTCGATTAAATCCTTTGGAATCAAAGGAAATCGACGGAATTTCGAAGATTATTAAACAAGGCTCATATGCCTTTTTAATTCGTCAATTTAAAGTCATCTTTTTATTGATAGCGACTATTAGTCTCGGTCTTCTCTTGTTTGGCAGTGGGCTTTGGGCAATTGTTTTCTTTTGGTTGGGAGCAATATTGATTGGCTTAAGCAATTTGTTCGACATTTTTGTTTCTTCTGAAACCAATTCTCGAGCGGCTAAAATAGCTGAAGGCAATTTAAGGCCATGCTTTCGAATGGCATTGACGGGAGGGCAATCGATTAGTTTTTTTGCGATAGGCTTAGGGCTTCTTGGCTTGGTTTTAGTCTACTGGCTTTCACCGTCTCCTTTCGCCATGCTTTATTACGTTTTTGGTGCTTCTTTAATGGCTTTCTTTACTCGTCTGGGCGGCGGAATTTACACCAAAAGTGCTGATATTGGTGCTGATCTATCGGGGAAATTAGAAAAAGGTTTACCAGAAGATGATCAAAGTAACCCGGCTGTTATAGCTGATCAAGTAGGCGACAATGTTGGTGATTTAGCCGGAGCGACATCTGATCTAGTGGAATCATATCTTTCTTCAATTGTTGCGGCAATGATTTTAGGATGGCTTTCTTTAGGGAAAGATGGTTTAATTTTTCCCATTTGTTTGGCTGCTTTGGGTTTATTGGTTTCTTTTGTTAGCTCTTTCGCTTTTAGATTAAAAGGATTGGGAGAGAGCGATGCGATTAAAGAAATGAAAAACATCAAAAAGATGCTTCGTCAAAGAAGATCTCTGGCAGTTATTTTGTTTTTAATTTCAGCGGCTGTTATCAGCGTTCGTTACGGCAATGGCTGGCTTTATTTTTGGCCAATCTTAGTTGGAACAATTATCGGATTATTAATAGGTGCTTTATCGAGCCAATATACTTCATCTGATGGTGAAATGGTTAAACGCACGGCTGAAGCCAGTCAACAAGATTCAGCAGCAGTATTTTCAGAAGGTATTTACAATGGCTTTGTTGGAATTTTTTTACCTTCTTTAGCTGTTGCTTCAACTATCTTTTTTTCTTATAAAATAGCAGGATTTTATGGTGTTGCCTTGGCGGCGGTTGGAACCTTAAGCACCTTGGCGATCGAGATGACGATTAGCTGTTTTGGTCCGATGATTGATAATGTCGGTGGAATGGTTCGATTTGTTAAAGCCAATGATTCAGCTCGAGCAAACACAGAAATATTAGACTCTTTCGGTAATGGCTTGGCGGCGGTAGGCAAAAGTTTCACCATTGTGGCAGCTGCTTTTACGGTTTTGGCTTGGCTTTCTCTCTATTTGCGATTAACCTTATCAGAGGGAGTTGCCTTTCTTAATCCTTCAGTTCTAGTTGGTTTATTTTTGGGTGGATCTTTAACCTTTTTATTCTGTGCTTTGGTATTGCGTTCGGTCGGATTGGGTTCAAAATTAATTATTGAAGAATCTCGTCGTCAATTTAAAGAAAAAAAATTGGAAGAAGGGGACAATTCAGCCGATTACTCTACCATCATTAAATTAGCCGCCAATCATTCTCTTAAAAGATTGGTTGGGCCTGGTTTTATTGCTCTGCTTTTCCCCTTGTTGGCCGGCTGGATAATGGGACCGGAAGTAATGGGTGGTGTTTTAGCCGGAAGTCTAATAACAGCTTTTCCATTGGCTTTGTTTATGTCTTATAGTGGAGCTATCTGGGATAATGCTAAAAAGAAAGTTGAAGGAGCGAGGAGTGATGTTTCAGCTCGTCAGGCGGCTATAGCCGGTGACTTAATAGGCGATCCTCTGAAAGATGCCATTGCTCCGGCACTTAACATTTTAATTAAATTAATGGGCGTGGTCACATTGATTTTCGTCTCTTTATTCATCTAATTATGCAAATAAAAATAGATAAATCAGAAAACTCAATAGTTGAAGTTTCTTTCGAAGTTTCACCAGAAGAGTTGAAACAATACATAGAAAAAAGCAAAACTTTATCCGAAGCGTCGGATAAATTGGTTAAAGATTCATGGCAGAAAGCAGTTGAAGAAAAAAAATTAGAACCAATTGGGCCAGCTCAAACTAAGATTGAGCAGATTGTCCCCGGCCAGCCTGCTCGATTCAAAATAACAGCTCCTGTCTTGCCTGAGGTGTCTTTGCCCGAAGATCTTTCTTTTATTGCTCAAATTAAAAAAGAAAAAAGAGAAGTAAACGAAGATGACATTAACGAAGCTTTAAAATCTTGGCAATTAAGTCAGGCCAGATTCAAAACTTTAAATAGGGCTTCTCAAAAAGGAGATTTCGTTCAAATTGAATTTTCTTCATCTCTTTTCCCGGGTAACGAACCGCAACAAGATCGTTTTATTTTAGGAGAGGGACACTTAATTCCCGGTTTTGAGGATAATCTAGTTGATATGTCGGCCGGCCAGGAAAAGGAATTTTCTCTAACTTACCCCGACCCTTATTTTGCTCCTCATCTAGCCGGCAAAGAAGGAAAGTTTAAAGTAAAGATGGTTAAAGTGGAAGAAGTTGATATGGTTGAGTTAGAAGAATTGATTAACCGAACAAAAGTGGCTGAAAGTTTGGAATCTTTAAGACAGCAAGTGAAATCTGATTTAGAACATCAAGCTGAAAAAGCGACTGAACAACAATGGCGTCGGGCTTTGATAGACGCTGTTTCGGGGAAAACAGAGATTAAGCTACCCGACATGCTCATTGAATATGAACAACTTAGGCTGATGGAAAGCCTCAAGAGGCAAGTGACCGAACAATTGAAAATATCTTTTGAAGATTATTTAAAAAAGATAAATCAGAAAGAAGAAGAATTGAAAAAAACTTATCGTCTAGAGGCAGAGAAAAACGTAAGAGAGTTTTTGATACTAAGGTCTCTGCAAAAAGCGGAGAAGATAGAAGTGACCGAAGAAGAGATAAATAAAGAATTGGAGAAGATAGAGAATAGCTTGAGCGAAGAACAGAAAAAGGAAGTTGACCGAAGTCAGCTCAAAGCTTATACTAAAGATGCTTTGATGCGCGATAAATTATTTCAAAAACTATCTTCAATCAAATGAATCTTATTCCGACCGTTATCGAAAAATCAACTTACGGAGAGAGAGCGTATGATATCTTTTCTCGGTTACTGAAAGAAAGAATTATCTTTCTAGCAGGAGTGATTGATGACAATAAAGCTAATCTGGTTATCGCTCAGCTTTTATTCTTGGCTTCTCAGAATCAAGAAAAAGATATTAAAGTTTATATTAATTCTCCGGGTGGTTCGGTTACTGCTGGTTTGGCGATTTATGATACGATGCAGCATATCAAGCCAGAAATATCGACTATTTGTATTGGCTTGGCCGCCTCAATGGGGGCGACTCTTCTGGCTGCCGGAACGAAAGGACGGAGATTTGCTTTGCCCAATTCTGAGATTATGCTTCATCAAGTGGCTGGTGGAGCTTCAGGCATGGCTTCTGATATCGAGATTACGGCTCGCCAAATCTTGAAGATAAAAGAGAAGATCAATTTGATTTTAGCTAATCACACCGGCCAAAAAATTGACAAAATTTCTCAAGATACCGATCGTGATTTTTATCTTTCTCCTGAGGAAGCTAAAAAATATGGTTTGATAGATGAGATTTTAAAAGTTAAGAAATAGTTAGAATTTATTTGACACTGCGTTTAGCAGTGATAAAATTTAAAACAGAATGTCTTTCTCCGGTCATAAAATTATTTTCCTGATTATTGCCATTTTGTTGGTTGTTTTGGTCGTTTGGATTTTTCTAGCATGGCGATTTAAAGAACCGGGTAATATTATTTCTCCAGAAGGACTGTCAGAGACAGAAGAAGCTAAGGAACAAGCTGGTCCAGAGGGAGAAGTTTTTGTTTTAAATGAATCAACAGGCGAAGAAGTTCCTTTGAAAACGGCTGTTATGCCAATTGATATCTTCAGTACGAGTGGGGTTGTTCGTGAGGTTTTAAATAATGGAGCAGTGGTTTACGTTAGAGGCGATAGTTTTGCTGATAACGAATCAAGAGAAGTGAGCGTTATCTTTAATGAGTCAACGGCTACTATCTCATCCGATCGTCAAGTACGTTGGATTGGGTCAAGCGGACTTTATCATCTGTCTCCGGGAATGCAGGTTGTTATTTCTTCGGATGAAAACATCAGAGGAAAATTAAAATACGAGGCTAAATACATCAACATCTTGCCATGAAACAAGAAGTTTTTCTGAAATCATTACTTTATTTTCTGTCGGTAATTATAGTTAGCTTTTTTGTTGGCTATTTGGTTTTTGCTTGGGTTGGTCCTTCGATTGCTCCGCCAGACGGCAATCCTTCAGCACCTTTTATTATTAGTAGCAGTCCGCAAGCTAAAACTGGTCGTATTTCAGCAAGTTCTTTTTTGGACTATAATGACCAGGATTACTATTTAAAAGACGATTATGGCAATGCAAGACTGTCGGGCAGTCTTTCTTTTGAAAGCGCTTTCACCGATTACAATCGAGGATACAATATTTATGATCCAACGGCTTCTTATTTGAATGCTTTTGATCCTTCTATCCCCGATACTCCCCAAACTTTTACCGGAGTTATTCCGTTGGATGCGTTGCCTTATTGATTGATAATTTCT
>CAZXEI010000020.1:0-6295 GCA_964639775.1 uncultured Candidatus Saccharibacteria bacterium | reverse complement strand
CTGGAATGTCTTTTTGACTGGCCCGCCGGGAAGCGGGAAAACTTTTTTATTGAATCAATATATTGATTATTTGAAAGAGGAACATCAAGGAGTGGCTATAACGGCTTCGACCGGTATTGCGGCTACTCATTTACAGGGGACGACAGTCCATTCTTGGTCAGGGCTAGGTATCAAGAACACTTTAACTAAAAGTGATTTAAATAAACTGTTAAAAAAACCTTATTTGCGTAAAAACTTTGAAGGAACAGATGTCTTGATTATCGATGAAATTTCAATGCTTCATGCTTCTCAATTTGATGCAATTAATCAAATTTGTCAGGCTTTTAAAAAAAGCGCTCTTCCTTTTGGAGGGTTGCAAGTGGTTTGTTCTGGTGATTTTTTCCAATTACCTCCGATTAGTCGAGATAGAGAAACAAAATTCGTTTCCCAGTCTTGGAGCTGGAGAACAATGGATATAAAGATATGTCACTTGGAAGAGCAATACCGACAAGAGAAAGAAGACGATTTATTTAATCTGTTAAATCATATTCGCAATAATGAAACCGAAAAAGCTTGTCAGATTTTGATTGAAAAGAGACCTCGTCAAGATTTCAAGTATAAAATGTTGACCAAGCTCTATACTCACAATATTGATGTTGATCGAATCAATAGCGGTGAGTTAAAAAAGATTAATGCTCCAGAGAGAGTCTATTATATGAGCTCAAAAGGCAATAAAAGATTGGCCGAATCTTTAAGAAGAAATTGTTTGGCTCCAGAGAGATTGGTTCTTAAAAAAGGAGCTAAAGTTATGTTTGTTAAAAATAATTTTAAAGAGGGCTATGTTAACGGCACGTTAGGGAAAGTTGTTGGCTTTAGAGATGGTTGGCCGGTAATTAAAACAGCAGATAACCGAGAAATTAAAGCGACTCCGATGATTTGGGCTATTGAAAAAAATAATTTGATTAAAGCCCAGATTAAACAAATTCCTTTAAGATTAGCTTGGGCTATTACAGTTCATAAAAGCCAAGGCATGAACCTAGATGCGGCTGAAATTGATATTTCTAAATGTTTTGAAGAGGGGATGGGTTATGTGGCTTTATCTCGTTTAAGATCCTTAAAAGGATTAAAATTAATGGGGATAAATGAAATGGCTTTATTGGTTAACCAGAAAGCTTTGGAAATGGATAAAGTGTTTAGAGAGGCTTCAAACAGGGTTGCCGAGGAGATAGGGTCCATTTCTTTATTAGAAAAAGAAGATAATCAAGTAGAACCGAAGAACCTTTCTACATATGATAAAACTAAAAAACTTATTTTAGAAAAAAAGTCTTTAATTGAGATAGCTGAAGAACGAAAATTGAAAGAAAGCACAATTTTAAGCCATATTGAAGAATTGATTAGAAAAGATCCTGATCTGGATATCAGTTGCCTTGCTCTGCCGAAAAAGACTTTCAATGAGATCGAAAAAGCTTTTATAGAAAGCGGGGGACGAGAACTAACTCCGGTATATAAAATACTAGATAAAGCCTTCCCTTACCAAGAGATAAGGTTGGCTCGCTTGTTTATAGAAAAGAATAAGAAATAAGATTTCTTTGTAGTGCTGGTGTTGACAGAAGACTGTCTAAGATTTATAATAATTTATCCTATATGTCAAGGAGGAAACATGAACGGGAGATTCATCCTTCGAGCAATGGAGATCCTGGCTCCATCGATCGATGTTCTGTTGGAAGAAAGCCCCAAGAAGGTTTTCTCATGGGTTGTTCTCGACCCTAACAAGAAGGACCATCCGCATATATTGGCGGAGGGTACGCATGGTGGCGTTCATGACGGCAAGCACGACTATCGTGCTCTTGCTCTGAACAAGGCGATTCAATCGCAGAGAACTGGTTTGCCGAATAGATTTATCTCGGCGATCGCTCTCCGCCCAAAGGACACGCCCTACTATGGGTCGTGGGCAGAAGAAGGCCTGTCGGTTGGGGTCAGCGGGCTTGAGTCATATCTAGACGAGATGATTTCTCGTCTATTGACCGTCACCATACTCGAACTCGCCAAGATAGGGTTCGAGAAATGGAAGCGGGACAATCCTGATGAGGACTTCCTGCCGTAACAAAGTGTCTACGCCTCCGTCGCTGCTTGAGAGCGACGGAGGCTCTTTATTATATAAAATTACCTTTGTCTTATAATAAATACTCTGTCAGTTAAATTTTAAAGAATATTTATTTGACAAAAAAACATAATTGGCTATACTGATAATGTTCCTTGGTAGATTTTCTTCGGATTATCTTCTGAGGAACATTTTTTATTTAGAAATTATTATTAAGAAATTTGATTATCTGTCTTTTGTCTAACATTATTATAACGGTGAAAATTTTAAACCTCTTAATTGACAAGCTTCTTCAGTTTGTTAAACTGCAGACACTAAATTAAGCTTAAAATGGCTAAAACAAAATTAAATTTTTCTTTACCGGTTTCATTTATTAGAGAAGACAACCGGATTGTGGCCTATTCGCCAGCTATTGATTTATCAACTTCGGGTAAAACTTACGAAGAAGCTAAGAAACGCTTCGTTGAAGCCTCCTCTATTTTTTTTGAAGAGATAGTGGGGCAGGGAACGATGGATGAAGTCTTAAAAGAGTTGGGTTGGCGGAAAGTACGCCAACAATGGATTCCTTCGGTGGTAATTTCTCAAGAGTCTCAAGAAGTAAGTGTTTATGCCTAAGATATCTCCGATTCATTGGAAAAGTTTGGAAAATTCTTGGAATTCATTGGTTGTACTTACAAAAGAACCAAAGGAGATCATCTAGTTTATGAAAGACCCGGGCTTAAAAGACCAGTTGTTTTTCCTAAAGATACAGAAATACCAGTTTTTGTTATTAGAAATAATTTGAGAACGCTGGGAATGGGCGTTAAAGAATACACCGAAATATTAAAAAGAATATAAGAAAGAGTGGTCTATGTTAGCAATATCCCTTGACAGATTTTCTGCCGAGGAGCATTTTTTATTTAGGGCTAATGCTATCAAACCACTTTAAAACCGTCGGGACAAATGGTTAATTAATTGTTTGTGATTCACCATCCTATTTTTTAATCCTAACATTATCATGTTGGTGTGGTGTCTAGTGTTATTTTCTTGACAAAAACTAACCGAAGAACATACTTTGGTTAGTTATAATAAAAAATTATGGAAAAAACAATAATAAACATTAAAACGGATAAAAAATTAAAAGAAGAGGCGCAAAAAGTGGCCCGCGAACTTGGTTTACCCCTGGAAACAATAATAAATGCTTATCTTCGTGAATTAGTACGCAAAAAGCGGGTGGTATTTTCTGTCCCGCCCACACCGAATAAGCATCTGCAGATCTTGTTGGGTAAGCTTAGGAGTGAAAAACAAAACAGAGAAAAAATAGCTAGACCAATCAGTTATGAAGAGGCAATTGAGCACCTGGACAGCTTATGAAAGTTAGTTTTCACAAGAATTTCGAAAAACTACAAAAAATGTCCTTTGAGAGTGCAAAAACAGTTTAAGAAACGGATTAGGTTATTTATTGAGGACTCTTGTCATCCATTGCCAGAGAACCATGCTCTTCATAGCCAGTGGCGAGATTTCCGAAGTATTAATATCACAGGAGATTATCGCGCTCTCTACTATTGTTTAAATAAAAACATCGTAGAATTTTTTATTATTGATACGCACAATAACCTGTATGAATAGTTAAGCGTAGCTGGTAGATCATGAGTTCTTGAATGAGAGGATTTTTTATCGCTATAATTTCATCATTCATTCGGATTTAAGCTATTCTATATCGGCATTTCTATTTCTTTTTGGCCTTAATATTGTCATTTCTATTTCTTTTTGGCCTTAATATTGTCATTGTTAAAAAACTATTGACAAAAAAACAATAATCGACTATATTAATCACAGTCCTCCGTTGAACTATCTTCGGATTTTTCTTCGGGGGACGTTTTTATAGTAAAAATAAATCAATTAGCTTTCTTCCTGGGACAAACTATAATAGATAGTCTGGCAAGCGTCATTTTATGGAACAAAATCAAGAAAAATTAACCGATGAAACAATAGCCAGAATGGTCCAACAGGGAGATACGGAAGCTTTTGGATGGTTATTAGAGCGATACGAAGCAAAGGTAAGGCGTTATGCCAGAAGATTTTTTTCTTCGGAAGAAGATATCTCTGATATTACTCAAGAAATATTTATAAAAATTTATAAGAACATTCAACAATTTAATTCAGCTCGGTCATTTAAGCCTTGGCTCTATCGGATAGCCCATAACGAATTGGTTAATTTGTTTAAGAAAAAGAAAAAAGATCCTTTATTGTTTTTTGATCTCGATGTCTACTTTCCTCAATTTTTCAGCACAAGAAATACGGAAGATGATTCGAAGCAACAAGAAATTAAAAGGACAATAGAATATTGTTTAGCGAAAATAGATTTTAAATATCGAGAAGTTCTAATTCTTTATTATCTTGAAGAATTAAGCTACAAAGAAATAGCTGATATTATGAAGATACCAATTGCAACAGTGGGCATAAGATTAAAACGAGGTCGCGCCTTGCTTAAAGAGCTTTATCAAAACAATCATGGAGAGACAATCTCTTAAAAAAAGAATTATCAATCAAATAGAGCAGGGGAGGTTGAAAATGAAACCAAAATGGCATTTTGTAATTCAGGCTATTGCGCTCATTTTCTTAACAACGATCATTCTTGTTTCACTGCTTTATCTCTTTAGCTTCTTTTTATTCGCTACCAGAACTAGCGGTCTTTGGCATTTAGCTGCTTTCGGCCCAAGAGGGTTCATGGCCTTAATTAATGCCTTTCCTTGGCTTTTATTCGGATTTATTCTTGTCTTCGTAATCACATTAGAGGCTTTGATTAGAAAGTTTTCTTTCGGATGGCGACGTCCTTTCATCTATACTTTCTTGGGGATTGTTTTAATTGTTTCTTTCTCCGGATGGTTCTTGGCTCAAAGCTCTTTTCATGGTGATTTTTATCATCAGGCTTTGAATGATCATTTGCCTTTAATGGGTCCGCTTTATCGCGAGCAGGCTCGCATTGAATTTGACAACATCTATCGAGGAGAAATTGTCAGTTTTAACGAAGAAAGATTACAGATTAAGACAGAAGATGGCCAAGAATTGGAATTTCTTTGGAATGACAAAAATAAAATTTCGATTAATGATTTCAAAGTAGGAGAAAGAGTTATCACTGCTGTTGCGAAAGAAGGCAATCAATGGAGAGTCTGGCGTATAGTTAGATTCAGGGAAGGATTTTTTGAAAGTCCCCCCAGGAGGCAGATGAAAAATTTTGAAATAAATAGAAAACCAGGATTGTATTAATTAATAAGCTGGTTCAACGGCTTAATCCTCCCCTAGGGGAGGATTTTGTTTTAAAATCGGTTTGTTTTTTTCTTCTTTTTTATTATACTGAATTGTATGTCTAAATTTTGGCTGAACGAAAAGTTTTTAATTTTAGCCTCAATTATTTTACTACTGCTTTTTTTAGGATGTGTCTATATTTTTGATTCCTGGATGGAATCTTGGCTAGATAATCGCGAGACGGTTGCTCTTTGTTCTGTTCCTGGAATCAATGAGGAGGAAAGAATAGCTCTTCAAGAGCAAGCTATTTATTTAGAAAACTTTATTGCTAATTTCGGAGAGAATGATCAAAATCCGGAAGTTTCTTCGACGATTGATAATTTTAAGGGCGATCAATGTGGCTTAACTCTTTATGGCGGTGGAAACGGCTTAACTCTTTATGATGCTTGGATTGGCCTAGGCATAACCTATTATCGTTTAGAGCAATACAATAAGGCTAGAAAATCTCTTGTCACGGCTTCTCAATACGAAGAAGATTCTTTCGTTTACAATCTATTGTCTGAGAATGAATGGGCGGCTGGTCGTTATTTATCGGCTCGTTCTTATTTGAATAAAGCTATTGAGCTGGAACCGGATAATTATCTTTATTGGGAAGATTTGATTAGATTAGAAAAAGAGCATTTTAAAGCTGACTTTAACGAATTAAACGATTTGCATATTTTAGCCTTGAAGGCTTCTCAAAGCGAGAGAGCTTTTAGCGGATATGCTTATTTCTTGGAGGAATGCCAGAAATATGACCAGGCGGCTGAGGTTTGGCGGTCTTTTTTAGAGTTTGATCCAAGCTACGAGGATCATTATCGTCCTCGGGTTGAGTGGCTTGAAAGTAAAACATAATTCAAGTTAATGTTTTTAGTTTTTTTATCTGGTTTTTTAGGAGGAGCTATTCGGGGAGCGGCCGGTTTCATTAAGCATCAATTTTCTTACAAA
>CAZXEI010000019.1:4004-7001 GCA_964639775.1 uncultured Candidatus Saccharibacteria bacterium | reverse complement strand
GATTAACATTTCGATTAATTGGCGAAAAAGCTGAAAAAGAAAAAGTCGCTCGACGAATGGTTTGGGATAATTTAGTTTTACTTGAACAAGTAGAGTGGAAAATCCAAAATTTACTCTACGCTTGCGGTCTGCCTTACGAAGGAACAGTTACCCTCTCTGATAATTGGGCTGAATTGGTTGGGAAAGAGCTTAAACTAGGAATTGGCATTGGAGAATACCAAGGACAGAAAAGAAATGAGGTTAAAAATTATTACACTCTCAATACACGAGTAGTTGATCCAGACCAAGCTGAAGAAAAAAAAGGTTCGGGTAAGAAAAAATCAACTAAAAAAACTAGCTCAAAAACAAAAAAAGAAGAGACTGAAGAGTCTTTTTCTTCTGGAGAAGAAGATGAAATTAATATTGAAGATATTCCCTTCTGAATATGAAAAAAAATCCCTGCTATCTTTGCCAAAAAGAAATAAATGTTATTGATCACACCGATGCTTCCTTCTTAAAAGGATTTCTAACTAATCACGGTGAGATAAAAAAACAATACAAATCGGGACTTTGCGCCCAACATCAGAGAAAAGTGGCTCGAGCCATTAAAAGGGCCCGAACCTTAGGATTATTGCCATATATCGCTAGCCACGATAATTAAAGAGCTTTCTCTAAAACCTCTTTTCGAATTGCTGAAGCAATTTTAGGATTTTGATTTAGAAATTCTTCAGAATTTTGCATTCCCTGACCAAGTTTTTCTTCCCCATATTTATACCAAGAACCAACAAGTTTAACGACATCATGCTTTATCCCAACTGAGATCAAGTCAACATTTTTCGATATCCCTTGGCTATAGTAAATATCAAATTCGGCTGTACGAAAAGGTGGGGCCACTTTGTTTTTAACTATCTTGGCAATTACCCTAATCCCGATCATCTCCTCTCCTTTCTTAATGGCTGCCCGACGTCGAAGATTAATTCTGACAGAACTATAAAATTTTAAAGCTAATCCGCCCGGTGTTGTTTCAGGAGAACCGAAACGAATTCCTATCTTCATTCTCGTCTGATTCAAAAAAATAACCGATGTTTTGGTATTAGAGATAATAGAAGAAAGCTTCCGGCAAGCCTGACTCATTAATCGAGCCTGCAAACCAATTTGCAGATCTCCCACCTCTCCTTCTATTTCAGCACGAGGAGTTAGGGCTGCGACAGAATCGATAACTATAACATCTATTTCTTCCGAACGAACTAGTTTTTCTACTATCTGCAAAGCTTCTTCTCCCGATCCAGGTTGAGCGATAATTAAATCTTTAATATTGACTCCAATTCTCTTAGCATAATCTGGGTCTAAGGCATGCTCTGCATCAATAAAAGCCGCCGTTCCTCCTTGTTTTTGGGCCTCAGAAATAATATGGAGCGCTAATGTTGTTTTGCCGGTTGATTCGGCTCCAAATATTTCCACTACTCGCCCTCTTGGAACGCCATTAACTCCTAGAGCCAAATCAATCGCTAAAGATCCTGTTGGGATAGCAGCCACGTCACTGGCTCGAGTCTCATCTAATTTCATTATCGACCCTTCACCAAAACGCCCTCTAATTTCTTCTAGCAATTTCTGCAATTGATCTTTTGAATCCTCTTTTTGATCTTTTTGATCTTTTTTCTTTTTGGGCATTTTAATTTAAATTAACTTTCTTCAAAATGGCCATAAATGCCATTTTCGTCATCAGCTTTTGGGTCCAATGTTTCTTCTTCCGAGTAATCAGTTATTAAAATCTCTCTCGGTTTTGATCCTTGCGACTCACCTACTATTCCTTCTGATTCTAGCATATCTAATAGCCTGGCGGCACGAGCATAACCAATCGACATTCTTCTTTGAAGCAAAGAAGCAGAAGCCTTACCAGCATCAATCACAATCTTTTTCGCATCATCAAAGAGAGGATCTTTTTCTAAAGAAAAAGATGATTCTCCTTGTGATTTTTCAAGATTTTGACGCAAAGAAGCTTCCAATGTCGTCTCTCCTATTCGGCCTTCATTATTTTTGACAATAAAATTAATTACTGCTTCCACTTCCTTCTCAGATACATAAGCTGCTTGAACACGCCTTGCCTTACTGCTATCAGATGAAGTAAAAAGCATATCTCCTCGTCCTAATAGTTTTTCGGCTCCAGCCATATCAAGAATCGTTCTCGAATCTATTTGAGAAGGGACCTGAAAAGCTATTCTTGTATTGATGTTAGCTTTAATTAAGCCAGTAATTACTTCAACCGAAGGTCTCTGGGTCGCCACAATTAAATTGATTCCAACCGCTCTAGCTTTTTGAGCCAATCGAACAATAGCCGCTTCAATTTCTCGACCTCGAGACATCATTAAATCAGCTAATTCATCAATCACCACTACAATATATGGCATTACTTCTGAAGATTTGTCCTTTAAAACCAACCGATTATAGTCTTGGATGCTCCGAACTTTCTTTTTTAAAATAATTCCAAAGCGACGCTCCATTTCTCCCACCAACCACTCTAAGGCATTAATTGCTTCTTGAGGATTAGAAATAACGGGACAAAGAAGGTGAGGCAAGTCATTATATCCCGAGAATTCAACTCTCTTGGGGTCAATCATTATAAAATTAAGCTGGCTAGGTCCGTTTCTATAAAGTAAACTTAAAATCAAATTATTCAAAGCGATTGTTTTTCCCGATCCCGTCGATCCCGCAACCAGTAGATGAGGCATTCTTTCTAAATCACTATATACTGGCGCGCCGGTAACATCGCGACCGAGACAAAGCTTCAATGGGATGGGGTCATCTCTGAATTTAGCCGCACCTATTAAATCTCTCAATCTAACCAAAACTCTTTCTCTGTTTGGAATTTCTATCCCTACTAATGATCTCCCCGGGATAGGAGCCTCTATCCTAATTGGATGAGCCGCCAAAGCTAAAGAAATATTGCGAGATAAAGAAGTTATTTTTGATAAATTAACTGCCTCCAAGGGTTTGAAGGCATATTGAGTAACTGTCGGA
>CAZXEI010000019.1:0-3994 GCA_964639775.1 uncultured Candidatus Saccharibacteria bacterium | reverse complement strand
GGACCAATATTCATTTCCATAACCTCAACCGGAACCCCAAAGCTAGCCAATGTTTCTTCGATAATTTTAGAGTTAGCATTTAAGTCTCCTGTATCCGGTCGGCCTTTATCGACAGCCAACAAATTAACAGGCGGTGTTTTGTATCCATTGAGTGGCATTTTTGTTATAACCTCTTTTGTTTCGCTGTTTTTTATCTTCTCTGTTTTCTTATCCTTAGATTGAGCAGGGATAGGTTTTTCTTTCGTCCAATCAATCTTGGGGGCTATTGATTTAGCCTTTTCTTTTTGAACCGGGATATTAGTAGCTGTGGGCGGTAAATTCTCTGTTTTTTCTTTACGGTTTAATTGATAATTTTTCCAGAATGGATAAATAAAGGTAATCAAACCACCCAATAATAATCCAGAAAAAACGATTAAACTGACCCATAAACCAAAAAGGCGAAAGACCGGCCACGCTAACAAATGGCCAATCCATCCCCCCGAATGAGATTGATAGCTGTCCAAAAAACCAATATCGGGTGATCTATAAATATAAAAAACCGACCAAAGGCCGGCTGATCCGACTAAAAATAATAATATTTCTAAAGTTGCAATCCATCCACCATGGATTAATTTTAATTGCCAGAGAGATATGCCACCAATAATCAAAAACAAGGGTAAGAAAAAGCTTGCATTCCCTAAGACGAGATTTAAACATCTCAAAACCCAAAATCCACCGACCCCCGCTTTTTCAAAAAAAGACAAAACGATAATAATAGCTGCCAATAAAAACAAAACAGACACCATTCGCCTTTTTATCCCTAAGGGAAGGCGAGACGGCTCTTTTTTCCGGGATTTATTTTTCCCCATAAAGAGTAACTTCCTTATATTTTTTCTCGATATCCCGTTCCTGCCGGGATCACCCGGCCTATTATAACATTCTCTTTTAACCCCTGCAATTTATCTCTTTTCCCTCTTAAGGAGGCCTCAATTAAAACCTGAGACGTTTGCTGGAAGGAGGCGGCCGAAAGAAAACTACTTGAGTTCAAGGCCACTCTTGAGATCCCCAATAATATCTGCTCTGCTTTAACCAGCTGTTTCTTTTCTTTGTTCAAACGTTGATTAACTTCTTCCATGTCAAAACGATCAATGATTTTACCTTCAATCCAAGGACCATCACCACTTTCAACTACTTTTACCCTTGAAAACATCTGGCGAGCAATCACTTCGATATGTTTATCGTGGATATTGACTCCTGCTGAAGCATAAACTTTTTGAATTTCCTTAATGATGTAGCGTTGAGCTTCAAGGACTCCGCTGAATTTCCAAATTAAATCCAGAGGAAGACTTCCTTCACTTAAAGCTTGGCCCGGCTTAACTTTTTCTCCGGTTTTAACCAAAGAATCGTGACCGGGCAACAAATGATAATTCTTAGCCCGATTTTGAGATTTTTTAGTCAGTGGTTCGACCTTAATAAATCCTTTAGTTTTATCAATCTTAACAACTTTTCCTTCTTTTAGGGCAACAGCCGCCACTCCTTTGGGCGTTCTATTCTCAAAAATTTCTTCTACTCGAGGCAATCCTTGAGTAATGTCTCCGCTTTCAACCACTCCTCCCGTATGAAAAGTACGCATTGTCAGTTGAGTCCCCGGTTCTCCAATAGATTGAGCAGCCACTACTCCCACAGCTTCACCCAAATTGACCATCTGATTGCGGCCAAGATCCCAACCATAACAATGACGGCAAATACTACCAACGGACTTGCAGCTCAAAGGACTTCGAACTCTTACTTTTTCAATCTGGAGAGCATCTATTTCTCGAGCCTGATTCCAATTAATAACATCGCCCTTTTTGACAATTTTATTTCCATTCCGAGGATCAATAATGTCTTCCAATGTATAACGACCAACAATCTTGGAGGTAAAGCTCTGATTAATAATATCGGCATCGGTTCTGTTTATCTCTAATCCCTCTTTATCTCCGCAGTCTTCTTCCCAAACAATAACTTCGTGAGCAACATCTACCAAGCGACGAGTCAAATACCCAGCCACAGAAGTTCTTAATGCCTTATCAGCTGTTCCTTTTCTAGCACCATGAGTCGAAATAAAATATTCCAAAATATTCAATCCTTCTTTGAAAGAGTTTTTAACCGGCAAAGGCATAATTCTCCCTGCCGGATTAGAAACCAACCCTTTCATCCCTGCCATTTGAACTACTTGAGTCCATGAACCTCGCGAACCAGACTCAACCATAAGATAGATCGGATTAGTCTCATCAATCTTGCTCCTGATGGCTTCCTGAATTTTATCTTTAGCCTCTTGCCAAATAAATATATTTGAGCGTCTTTCCTCGCTTGCTGTAATTTTATTGTTGCGTTTCTTTAAATCATTTTCTCCCACTCTTTTTTCGGCTAATTCTAATATTTTAGACTTTTCCATAGGAATAGTCAGATCGTTAAGACCTAGACTTATCCCCGCCAAAGTTGAATGTTCATACCCTAATTCTTTGATTCTATCCAAGCATTCTTGAGCTTCTTCTGCAGAATAACTTTCAATGATATCATTAATAATTTTATTTAACGCTTTGGCGTCAACTTGTTTGTTGTGATAAGGATATTTCAGGGGCAAGCTTTCGTTGAAAATAATTCTCCCGATTGTTGTTTTGAACAACTCTTCTTGCTGACCAATGCTCGGTTGCATTAATACTTTAATCGACGATTGGACATTAATTTGTTTTTGTTGATAAGCCAACAATGCTTTATTTATCCCATCGAAATATTTAATTTTCTTTTCATCTGTTTCTTCTTCCGAAATAGTTAAGTAATATATGCCGAAAACAATATCCTGGCTTGGAGAGACAATCGGTAATCCTGTTGCCGGTTTGCGCAAATTATTGCCAGAGAGCATAATCTCTCTTGCTTCCTTTTGGGCCTGCTTTGACAAAGGAACATGCACTGCCATCTGATCTCCATCAAAATCAGCATTAAAAGCCGAACAAACCAAAGGATGAATTTTAATAGCATTTCCTTCTATTAAAATAGGATAAAAGGCTTGAATACCCAATCGATGCAAAGTAGGAGCTCGATTAAGCAAAACAACCTTACCTTGAACAACTTCTTCCAAAATATTCCAAACTTCCGGGATGCCTTTTTCGATTAACCGAGAGGCGCCCCTGATATTATAGGCGATCTCTTGGTCAAGAAGTTTTTTAATAACAAAAGGCTTAAAAAGCTCGAGAGCCATTTTCTTAGGTAACCCACACTCGGTCAGCTTCAGTTCTGGGCCAACGGCGATAACTGATCGCCCAGAATAATCAACTCTTTTTCCAAGTAAATTACGACGAAAGCGCCCCATTTTACCTTGGATATTATCTGTAAGGGAACGTAATTTCCTTCTTCCTCCAGTTCCAGATCGACTACTATTATCAACCAAAGCGTCAACCGCCTCTTGAAGCATTCTTTTTTCATTCCGAATAATGACTTCGGGCGTATCTATTTCTAATAAATGTTTTAATCTATTGTTTCGATTGATGACTCGACGGTAAAGATCGTTGATGTCAGAAGAAGCATATCTCCCTCCATCAAGCTGGACCATCGGGCGTAAATTTGGTGGCAAAACCGGTAAAATACTTAGGAACATCCACTCTGGTCGAACACCCATTTCGTTCATCTCTCTTAATAGCCGCATTCTTTCAGAAATTTTAATAGCCAAACTACTGCTACCTGTCGCCTCAAGCTCTTCTGAAAGAGATTTTATCTCTTCCGGCAGGTTCATTTCCGACATA
Source organism: uncultured Candidatus Saccharibacteria bacterium (assembly GCA_964639775.1). Classification (GTDB taxonomy): domain Bacteria; phylum Patescibacteriota; class Minisyncoccia; order Minisyncoccales; family UBA1441; genus CAZXEI01. The sequence goes on along the minus strand of CAZXEI010000019.1, from coordinate 233 downwards.
ACCTTTCTAACAGCTTCCGCTCCCGTTCGAGCCTCAAAGCAAGCACCAAAGCGAAGAGAAAGAAAACGATATTCTTTCTCTGAAATTATCCTTAATTTTTCAATAGCCGATAAATCTTGCTGTGCTCGACGTCTATTCTCCTTTAATTCTTCAAGTTCCTCCCCCGACGCTTCTTTTGCTTTCTCTTTGAATTCAGTCTCTATTTCTTTAGATATTTTTTCTTTTATCTTATC
>CAZXEI010000018.1:0-7119 GCA_964639775.1 uncultured Candidatus Saccharibacteria bacterium | reverse complement strand
TTTTAGCTGAAATTTCTAAGGCTGGGACTGAGCCTCCCATTGATTCAACCGTTATCCCTTCCTTATTAAGCTGTCCTTTAATGCTATTTAATTTCTCTGAAGAAATATCTATTTTATTAAAAGCAACTATCGTTGGTAATTTTGTCTCCATTAAATAGGCAATCGCTTCCTTGGTTTGAGGCTGAATCCCCTGATCAACAGCTACGACTAAAACAGCTAAATCTGCTATCTTAGCTCCTCGAGATCTAATTCCCGAAAAAGCAGCATGCCCGGGGGTATCAAGAAAAGTAATTTTCTGATCCTTTATTTCAGACTCATAAACTCCAACATGCTGCGTTATCCCTCCGCTTTCTTTGGTAATCGTGTCAGTTTTCCGAATGAAATCCAAAATAGAAGACTTGCCGGCATCAACATGCCCCAGAATAACTACCACCGGTGTCTTTTTTTTATAATTTTTATCAATCATAATGCCAAAAATCTTAATGAAAGAGAGTTGAACTTGGCGGAGAGGGTGGGATTCGAACCCACGTGCCCTTGCGGGCAAATCGCTTTCGAGGCGATCCCGTTACGTCCACTTCGGTACCTCTCCTTTTGCAACAATAACAAGAAACAACCGACCCGCAAAGCAGATCGCCTGCCTTAATAGGTCCTCCTCATTAAAGATACACTAAATTTGCCTTTTTGAGTAGAGGATATTAAAAATAAAACCTCAAAAACGCTTAAAAGTGGACCCGACTGGATTTGAACCAGCGACTTCTACCATGCCATGGTAGCGCTCTGCCAACTGAGCTACGGGCCCAAACAAAATCATTTTAACAATAAATTTCAATTTTGGCTATCGAATTGGTCAATTTCTTTTAATATTTCCTCTACTAAATCTGCTTCTTTAACTCTTCTCAAAATCTTCCCTTTCTTCATTATTAGACCATTGCCCTTGCCGCCTATTAAAGCCAAATCTGCTTCTCGGGCCTCCCCCGGTCCATTAACAATACACCCCATAATGGCTAAGTGAATATCTTTATCGACATTTTCCAATCGTCTTTTAATTTCATCAACCAAAGAAATTAAATCTATCTCCGTCCGACCGCATGTCGGACAACTGGTTATTCTCACCCCTCTTTTCCTTAGCTTTAGAGATTTTAATATCTCCCATCCAATCTCAACTTCTTTGATCGGATCATCAGTTAAAGAAACTCTAATCGTATCTCCTATCCCTCGATAAAGTAAAAACCCGATTCCGATGGATGAAGAGACAACTCCAGCCTGTCCTGATCCGGCCTCTGTTAGGCCGAGATGCAAAGGATATTCAATTTGATCAGCCAAAAGAGAATAAGCTTCTATCGTTCTTTCGACATCGGAAGCCTTTAAAGATACAACTATGTTTTTAAAATCTAGTTCTTCAAGAATTGAAATATGATTTAACGCCGAATCAACCATCGCCTGAGCTGTTGCCCGGCCATTATATTTATTCAATATATCTTTTTCTAGAGAACCGGCATTGACTCCTATTCTGATGGGAATATCTTTTTCCTTAGCCGATAAGACCACTTTCTTTATTTTGTCGCGATCACCGATATTACCCGGGTTAATCCTTATTTTATCAACCCCCTGATTAATTGCTTCTAGCGCAAGCTCATGGCGGAAATGAATGTCAGCCACTAGCGGCAGAGAAATTTCTTTTTTAATTTGGCCCAACGCTTTGGCTGCCTCCATGTCGGGAACCGCCACCCTTATTATCTCGCAACCGGCCTTGGTTAATCTATTAATTTGTTTAACTGTCGATTCAACATCACGAGTATCGGTATTACACATTGATTGCACCAAAATTGGATCATCGCCTCCTATGGCGATTTTCCCTATTCTGATTTCTCGACTCAAACGGCGCTTGATCATAGTGCCCCTGGCAGGAATCGAACCTGCATTTAAGGCTTAGGAGTCCTTTGTTCTATCCATTGAACGACAGGGGCTAATAAGTTTGCCAAAAACAACGATAAAGGTGATCTCGAGTAATCATCTGCGAGATGACTTGCCCATTAGACATGTTAACAAATTTGGCATGAGTTACTTTAGCCCATCCTTTAACTTCGGTCTCTCCCGTCATATAAAGATTGTTGCCTATACCGGCACAACATTTTGAATCCCAACTCTTACATGCATTGCCGCATCTTATTTCTTCAAAATGCCTCATAAAATAACCATATTCCTCCGCGCTAGCAATTCGCCATTCACCCGATCCTTCGGATGGAGGAGGAAGGGCGGCACAAGTTTCTCTTGCTCCTTCTAGTCGATCCGGCAAAGATGTTTCGAAAGTTTGGCTCATTAACCCCTTATCGCTACATAAAACTGTCATGCCTCCGACCGTTGTTACCCCCGATCCCTCAGGGCAAAATTCTGAATTTCCAAATACTTCGCCTGGCTCGTAAACAACTGACTTAATTGGGCAGTTAATCTTATACCAACCTGATTGCAGCCCCGTCCATTCAGCCACTCCTAAAACAGAAAAAAGGGCTCCTACGATCAACCAAGCTCCATAAATTAATACCAGTCCGATGACCACTCCTTTAAAAACAGAGTTGGCCCGAGATAATTTTGATGGATTGCCTAGGGCTAAGTAATACATAATACCTGCCACAACCAACATGCCTACTGCTAATATGGGAATAAGCAAAGTCAGCAAAAAACTGATTATTGCTGAAAGCATAATAAAAAGATGGCAGAACTGACAGGGAACATGGGCCAAGCGACCATTGTTCAGTCCTTCTTCGTCTTCTGTAACCCAAACATCCTTACCACACGGAACTAATCCGTCATAATGGACGTAATCTCCCGAATCGAGCTGATAGGTGTTCAAACTGCTCGCCAAAGTTTTGATCGGTGATAGTAAAAGAAAAGAACCAATTAAAAAAAGTAAAATTGCATTAATTCGATGATTCATCTCAATTTAAAAATATTTAAACGAATGGACATAAACTTTTTTCAAAGCTGTTCAAGGCTGATATTATACTAAATCGGGTGCTTTGATTCTCTCGACACTAGACCCATAATAACATAAAATCTGAGACAGTTTCAGGTCTCTTAGGAATAGCTTATACGAAGAGAAGTTATTTTTAAACAAAAAATCAAACAGGATTCTGAACGTTTGAAAGCCATGTATTCAACATAAAACGTTATTTGTCTTATTAAGCAAAAAGTGGGTGGACGAGGAGATTCGAACTCCCCCTAAGGGCTCCACAAGCCCTTGTGCTGCCACTACACCACGCCCACCATAATGTTTTCATTTTATCAGGGGAAATGAAATCTACAAGAGTAATTATTTTTTTATTTATAAATTTGATACAATTAATAAATATGGATTCTCTCTTTGTCCAGGCTAATGCCAAGATAAATCTCGAGTTTGAAATTTTGGATAAAAGAAAGGACGGATATCATAATATAAAAAGTATTTTCCAGTCAGTCGATATTTCTGATTTCATATTAATAAAAAAGGGGCATAATTTCATTTCTGGCAATATTGTCTGTCCTGATTCAAAAAATATTATTTTAAAGGCAAAGAATTTTTTAGAAGAGGCTATTAATAAAAAAATCCCTTGCCAAATCCATCTCCATAAAAGCATTCCTGTTGCCGCCGGCTTAGGAGGAGGAAGTGCTGATGCGGCCGCTATTCTAATTGGTCTAAACCATCTTTGCTCTTTAGGATTAAATCAAAATGATTTACTTGAAATCGCTACAAGAGTCGGAGCCGATGTCCCATTCTTCATGCATGGAGGAACATGCCTTGTTTCCGGAATTGGCGAGAAAATAATTTCTATCAAGAAAAACCTATCAAAAGTATTTGTTGTTTTCCGCCCTCATCAGAGAATAAAAACTGAAATGATGTATAAATTTCATGATCAATCGGGAAAAGATTTTTATACTATTTGTCGTGAAATCTGTCCGGAAATTAAAAAATTGGAAAGCTATTTAGAGAAATTCGGGCAAGCCCCTCGCCTATCAGGATCTGGCCCAACGGTATTCGTAGGTGTTAATGATCTTGATTTAGCAAAAAAGATTTCTGAAGAATATCAAAATTTCAATGGCGACATCTTCATCGCCTCCCCTCAAAGCGAAGCGATAAAAATAATAGAAATATAAAATTTCTTCTTTTCTCGATATGCCTGCTTTAAGTTTGAGAATTTTTATAAACCGGCGTAAAAGATGGGACGATTTTAGAACTTTGAAGCGGCTAAATTCTATTAAAAAATCGAAGGTGATATTGAAAGAGATTAGAGAAATTTTTATTTATCCTGCTCCCGCCTTGCCTTGACTAAGATATCAAAAGATCGCCCTCGCAGAAGACAAAAAACTATTGTGGCTAAAAGGTGCTTCACGTAATTCGTTGGCAATTAACCGCTATCTAATATTCAATCAGTTCTTAACCCAACATGCTTAGCTGTTGGTTCTACTTCGCTTATAAGATTCTATTTGAAATAATTATTAACCGCGTCTTCGAATTGTTTGATAAATATCTGCTTAAAGTATGAAATATTATTCAATTCATAAAATAATATAACCGCCTTCTTATATTCTTCAACATCAACAATTCTATATGAAAGTGGAATTGAATTGTGGGCCAATAAAATAGCATTAGAAATCATACGAGAGGTTCTTTTGTTCCCGTCCTCAAAAATTTGCATATAGGCGATGAGAACTGAAATCAAAAGAGCTTTTTCAAAGAAAGATTCTTTTTTGTTAATTAGGTCGACCGTTTTTTTCAGCGCCTCCTTTATTTGGTGCTCATTGTCTAGCGGCCTGTATTTTGTACCCGTAATTCCTACCGGCGCACTTCTAATATTCTTAGAAATACCAAGTTTTTTAGTTAAAATGGAATGGATATATCCAATGTCAGAATAACTTAATTTTCTGAATCTTTCCCTGTTTTGAATAGATTCGTTAAAAGCGTCTTTGTGGTTGAGAATCATTTGAGTCTCTTCCTTGCTCTTTCCTTCTCCAACAATATTGTTCTTGATCAGGGCTTCTGTCCCTAATAGAGAGTAGGTGTTCCCTTCTATAGCCGAAGACTTCCAAGAGAATTCAATCATAATTCTTTCAAGCTCTTTATTGATAAGAGTTTGGCTATCATATTTAGAAAAATTCTTTACAAATTCTTTTTGTAAATTTTCTAATTTTTGACTCTCCTCGATAGTAAAAATATTTTTTTCTAAAATACTCAAAATTTCAAAATTAAAACTTTCTCTTGCTTCTCTCTTTAAGTATGGAATTTCAAAATATTTTTTAATATCGATTTCTTCTAAAATGCCATATACGTCAGACAAAGAATAAGTCACAAAAGCTCCAGCCCCACTTTTTTGCAAAAGATTTTCACAAGTCAAAAAGGACAAGTCCCTGGTGATTGTTTCCCTAGAATATTTTTCATCAAAAAAAGCAACCACATCTTTATTTTTGAAAGAATTTTTTTTTCGGGCAAATTCTATAATTTGTTCTTGTCTTTTGTTCATGAGCCTAATATATCATCATTGCGTCATTTTCTCAAGCCAATTGCGTCATTTTTAATAGAATCACCTCAAAATCCCTTATTTTTAGCCAAATCATTGCGTCATTTTTAAATTATAATTGCAACATTTTATTTCCTTGACTCTTTTAATTGCAAAACAAAAACCCGAGAAGGGTGTTCTCGAACAATCATTAGTGTGGCAGATGGGACGATTTTCGAACTTTGAGATGGCTGGATTTTGTTGAAAAGCCGAAAATGATGTTGGAAGAAATCAAAGAAATGTTTATTTGGCTTGCCCCACTCCTGTTTCCATTATATATTGACCAAAAAATCTAGAAACTCCTCTATGTTAAGTGAGTTCTTTTGAGAGCGTAGTAAGATGGAGCCTCCCCGGCCTGACCAGTCGTTGATTATATTATATATGTTACAATAAAGCTTAATGGAAAACCTAGTATTTATCGATGGTCAAAATCTGTACATGGGCACAAGAAGTTGCGATCCTTCTTGGGAGGTTGATTTGGCAAAATTTAAAATATATTTAGAACAGAAATATAATGCTTCAGAAGTCTATTATTTTTTAGGATATGTCCAAGATAAAAATGAAGATTTGTATGACGATATTCAGAAATCTGGTTTAATTTTAAAATTCCGAGAACATAATTCTGCCATGCTTGGCAAAAAGAAAGGCAATGTTGACTCAGATATTATCTTCAACATAATGAAGAAGATGTATAAAAGAGAGAGCTTCAATAAGATTATATTGGTTTCTGGAGATGGCGATTATAAAGCTTTAGTTGACTTTCTAATAGAAGAAAATAAATTTGAAAAAGTTTTATTCCCAAACAGAAAATACGCCTCGTCCCTATATAAAAGACTAGAGAGAAGACGTTTCGCTCACTTAGAAGACAAAGATATCAAGAGAAAAATAAGCAAATAAAAGAAAAGGGGGCCTTAGGTAATTAACCGTTCGGGCCCCTTTTCGTCTTAATACGCTTATAATATCAAACTACATTTTATTGTCAACCTAGCTCCGGAAGTGAAATAAAGTTCAAGCCTACATGTTACCAAAACTTTAATCGAGTGAACTTATTAAAGCTGTAACCCTATCTTTTATCTGAGAAATAATCTTTTGGTAATCTTCGTCGGATTTACCCTTGGGATTATCAATCTCCCAAAATTCGACATTTTGAGCCCTAGAAAGATAATCCGGAATAATTTCTGGTTCGGCCATAACAATTATCTTATCGAAGATTTTTATCACTTCGGGCTTTAATTATGTTCTGACGTTATCTGTCATTTCAACTCCTTCTTGCTTCATAAATCTAATGACCGGCTCAGCTAGTAGAATTTCCCCGATAGTCTCTCCTTCATCGTTAAAAACCTTCGTTCCCGCAGAAAAAGCATTCTGTCCTGAATATTTAACAAACAGCTCCGCGGCCATTTGGCTTCTGCCAATATTGCCTTTACAGACAAAAGAACTTTCATATATTGCCTATAATGACACAAAAAAACCCCGAGAAAGCTGTTCTCGGGCAACTATTAGCGTCCCCGGCAGGACTCGAACCTGCAACCCTCGGCTTAGAAGGCCAGTGCTCTGTCCAATTGAGCTACGAGGACTTGCTCCTATT
>CAZXEI010000017.1:0-7425 GCA_964639775.1 uncultured Candidatus Saccharibacteria bacterium | reverse complement strand
AGAAAACATTCGTTTTCTTCCAGACCCTTCGCAAGAAGGGCTAGGCTCGTAGAGACTATTCACTATCGTCCTTCTAGACGTGGGTTCGATTCCCACCGTCTCCACAAAAATATAATTAGACAATCGAACAATCGAACAATACTTCATTAACAATAATATTGAGCGAGGGTTAAAGTGGGCGAAAAAATCACCCGACTATGTAAGAGTGATTGGTTGTGACGGCGAACAGCTGGGCGTTTTGAAGCTAAGCGAAGCTTTAGATAAAGCCAAAGAAAAAGAATTAGATTTGGTTTTAATCACTGTTAAGGCTGACCCTCCCGTTTGCCGAATCACTGAAGCAGGTAAGTTTCTTTATCAAAAGAAAAAAGAACAAAAAAAATCTGATTCAGTCGAATCAAAAAAACTCAAAATTCGATTCAATACTTCTCTACATGACATGGAAACAAGGGTGCGCCAAGCCAAAAAATTCCTTGAGAAAGGTGATCGATTGCAGGTTATTATGATGCTTCGAGGAAGAGAGAACGCCTTGAAATCACAGGCTACAGAAAAAATGAAAGATTTTCTGAAGATGATTGAAGCTGAACATCCTGTTAAAATAGAGAATCGAACGAATTCTAAGTCAAAAATGATCCAATACGAAATTATTCCAAACCCATAAACATGTCTTCTCAACCAAAAACCAGAAAATCTCTCTCTAAGAGATTTAAAATTACTAGCACCGGGAAGGTGATGAGACGCATTAGCGGCCAAAATCATCTTCGTCAAACAAAATCTAAACGCGTTAAACAAGGGAAACATTCCTGGGTCCAAGTCCCTGCGCCTTTGGCTAAGAAGATTAAAAAGTTAATCAAAAAATAACATGGTTCGAGTTACTAAAGGTAGGGCTGTTCCCACCAAAAAAAAGAAAGTATTAAAAGCTACCAAAGGTTTCCTTTGGGGGCGAAAGTCAAAATTTAAACTTGCCAAAGATGCTTATCGGCACGCTCAGGCTCATGCTTATAAGGATCGAAGGCGAAAAAAGAGAGATTTCCGTCAGCTTTGGCAAATACGCATTAATGCTTCGGCCAGACAAAACGGATTAACTTATTCTCAGTTAATTAATAAATTGAATAAAGCCGAAATTCGCATTAATCGCAAGATGTTGGCTCTCATGGCTCAAAAAGAGCCTGATTCCTTCGCCAGACTGATTAAGAAGTTGAAATAATTAACCCCCCATTCTGGGGGTTTTTTATTTTCGCTTAAAGATTTTTTTAAGTTTCCTAGAAAAGGAAACTATTTTTGTTTCTAAAATTTGACTGGCAAAATAAAAGAAGTAACCCGCACTCAGAGCACAAATCAAAAGACGCATGCCTCGCCAAACCAAACTAAAACTGACAGCTGCATCGCTTCCAAAACCGAGCGAACTGAACGCTAGGATCTGAAGAAACTCTAAACTTCCTAAAGTGGCCGGCAATAAGAAAAGAATGCTTAGTCCGGCAAATGAATAAATAATTAGGGCAGAAATAGGTGATGTTTCTCCTGTTAAAAAGAACAATAAACAATATGCTTGCCCCCAAGTAATTAAGAATTTTAGAAGAGTAAATGATAACAATGACCAGGAACGACGTTTTCTAAAATCGAAAAAGGTCATGATTTCCTTTTCTTCTTTGGCCAAGTTGGCTATTTTGTGGTTAGCGATAAAACGATTCAATTTAAAAAAACGGAACAAAGGTTGAACTACACTTTTTTTACGAGAAATTTGAATTAATAAATAGATAATCAGGACTAAAATTATCGACGGGACTAGAATAAAGAAAAAAATTGGCTTTAGGCTGCCAAATCCCGATAAAGCAAAGAAAAACATCAGCCCAACCATAACAAAAAGAATATGCAGAATGAAGTCAGCCAACTTGAAGACTATTAAGGAGCTTATTCCTCTCCTCCAAGGGATTTTAAATTCTCTTTTTAAAAGATAGAGATTTAAAGCTTCTCCTCCTATAAAGGCAACAGGAGTTAAGAAACTAATAGTAAAACCGACTACTAAGATTCGCCAAAGTTTCCTTCGAGGAAGCTTGTATCCTATATAACGCAAAACTTCTCTCCAAGATAAAGTCATCGCTCCAAGAATTCCTAGATTAAGAACAAAAAGCAAAAAGAATTGCCAGGGCTTTATTAAGCTCAGAGAAGTGGCTACGTTTCCCCAGTCAACACGTCCACTGATAACTAAAAAGAAAACGATGCCTAAAGTTAAAGTAATTAAAAAAAATAATGCGCTCTTAAATGAAGACATAATGTTCAACAAAGAAAAAGCGCCAAAAAAATATTTTTAGCGCTTTTCCGTAACTCAAACCTTATAAACGCGGTAACCCGGTCTTACTTTTTGGCTGATCTTCATTCCCACTTCCTGTTTCGCCTTAGCCTTTTCAATTTTCTCATGGTCAACCTCCATGGAATCTATCTTCTGTACAAAATCTGTCTCTCCTCCAACAATTCTAATTTGATCGCCAACCTTTAATGCTTTGCTTAATTCGAGAACTGCTACTCCGATATGATCAAAATAATGAACGACTTGGCCGACTACTTTTTTCTCGTCCAAATCTTCTTGAGACATAAAAATAATATTTAATTAATTAAAGATGACCTTTAATGAACAAGGGTTACCCCCTGTTTTCCCTTTTTGCTTATTTCGCAAGCGAAAGGGTTTCATCTGATTGATATTATAGCAAAATAAAGTCATTTTTCCAGCAATGCAAACAAAAAGTGCCCCCAGAAGGAATCGAACCTTCATTTCAGCCTCCGGAGGGCTGCACTTTATCCGTTAAGCTATGGGGGCTTTACAGGCGACGATAAAGTAATTTTTTTTCTTTTTTTTGATTAAATGTCCTTCTTCTAAAATAAGCAAACCTGCTTTTTTAATCAATGATTTAATTTTCTTCGGGTGATAACGATAATAATAGAGCCAAGATTTTCCACCCCATTTATTCAAAAAAGAATTACTGCCTATACGCTGCCATGATTTTGTCCATTCTTTATGAGGTTGCCAAATGGTTATAATAATTTTGCCCGAAGGTTTAAGCACTCTTCTAGATTCTTTAAGCACTTTTAAACAGGCTTTTGGATTAAGATGATGTAAAAGCGCGATCAACCAAACAGAATCAAAGGTCTTTGGTCCATAAGGCAATTCCCTCGCATCTCCTACCTTAAATATGAATCCTGGATTTTCCTTGCGAGCTATTTTAACCAATTCGGCAGAATAATCCAATCCGTGGTAATCTATTCTTAAGTCTTTTAATAAATTAATCAAGCGGCCATGACCGCAACCCAGATCCAAAATACTATCGCCTTCTTCAATAAATTGACTGAAATATCTTAATTCCGGCCAGATACCAGGTCGAGATAACCTAAAATCAGAGCTTATTCGATTATATCCTTGTCGATTTAATTCAATTAACTCATCTTCTTTTATTCTTTTCATGGGTAGTCAAAAAAATAACAAAGTCCATCGAGAAATTATTCTTGCCTTGTCGGATAAGGAAAATTTGACGATTGCCGATTTGGGAAAAATCAAAAGGACTGTTTCAAAAAAACATTTTACAAACCTTCCTAAGAATTCCGAACTTCTTTCAGTTTACCACGAATTGGTTCTCCATAAAGAAATCTCTCCTCAACCATCTCTTGCTCGCTTGCTTATCACTCGACGAGTTCGATCACTGTCCGGCGTAACGGTTGTTTCTGTCTTAACTAAGCCTTATCCTTGTCCAGGAAATTGTCTCTATTGCCCAAACCAGAAAGGAGTTCCTCGAAGCTATTTGAAAAACGAACCTGCTGTTATGAGAGCCATCGATAATAATTACGATCCTTACCTTCAAACAATTAATCGCATTAAAGCTCTCGAAAAATTAGGCCATCCTGTCAATAAACTAGAGTTGATTGTTATCGGGGGAACTTGGAGCTATCTACCGAAGAGGTATCAGACAACCTTTATCCACCGATGTTTTCAGGCTGCTAATATGGAAAAAAGCAAAAGCCTGGAAGAAGCTCAAAAGATAAATACCCAATCTTCTCATCGCATTATCGGATTAACTGTTGAAACTCGACCTGACTATATCAAAGCAACGGACATCATTAGAATGCGTCGATTAGGCATTACAAAAATTGAGTTAGGTGTTCAGTGTTTAAATGAAAAAATCCTCTCTTTAAATCGAAGGGGTCATGGGCTTAAAGCTGTCTCTGATGCCACTCGCTTGCTAAAAGATGCTGGATTTAAAGTTGGTTATCATTTAATGTTAAATCTTCCTGGGGCAACTATTGCGCAAGAAAAAAGAGATGCCTTGAGAATATTCCAAGAGGACAATTATCGCCCTGATTTTTTGAAAATTTATCCTACTGCTATCTTGGCCGAAGCCCCTCTTTATAAATGGTGGAAAGACGGAAAGTATAAGCCGTATCAAAAAAAAGAATTAATCGATTTAATAAAATTCGTTAAGAAAAATACTCCTGATTATTGTCGAATCCAAAGAGTGATTCGAGATATTCCATCAGAAAGCGTACCCGTCGGACCAGTCAGAACAACTAATCTAAGAGAAATCATTCTCAAAGAGCTTAAAGAAGAGAATACTCCTTGTCGATGTATTCGTTGCCGAGAAATTAAAGATCAAAACATTAATTTTGAACCAATTCTTTTTCGAGAAGACTATGTTTCAAGCGGAGGATTAGAGATTTTTCTAACTTTCGAAGATAAAAAGAAAAATAATCTTTTGGCTTTGCTGCGTCTTAGAATCCCATCTTATTTTTTCGCTCAAAAAAAACATTTCATTCCTAGCTTAAGAAAAACCGCTCTTATCCGAGAAGTGCATACTTATGGACAACATCTCGCTTTTGGAAATCAAAGCTCTTTTTCTCCTCAACATCAAGGACTGGGGAAAAAATTAATTAAGGAAGCTGAATCAATTATTGTGAAAGAGTATGGTTCTCAAATAAAAAAGATTGCCATCATTGCCGGAATTGGCACGAGAGAATATTATCAGCATCTAGGATATCGATTAGAAAATACTTATATGGTCAAAGATTTATTTCAGACCAAAGATTCTTGACCATTTCCCTGTCGTCCCATGGAGTTTTATTTCCATTAGCCCAACAAATAACCGATTCTGACCCTTTCCCCGTTATAACGATAACATCTCCTGATTGAGCTAAATTGAGGGCTTTTTTTATTGCCTTTGCTCGATCCAAGATCAAAAAACGCTTTCCTGAGAACTCTTTTGATATACCAGCATCAATTTGCTCAATAATAGAAGCTGGATTTTCGTCATAAGGATCTTCGTTAGTCAAAATGATTATGTCTCCATATTCTCCAGCTAATTTTCCGAAAACAGGTCTTTTCCAAAGATCTCTCCCTCCGCCACATGATCCTAAAACTAAAATCATCTTTCCTTTGAGCCCCTCTCTCACTGTTTTGTAAACTTCTTTTAGAGATTTTGGAGTATGAGCATAATCAACGATAACGGCAAAAGGATTTTCCATTATTAATTCCATCCGGCCCGGAATACTATTTATGTTGCTTAAAGCACTCGCTGCTTTCTGGAGGTCAATTCCGTGAGCTGAAACAGTTGCTATCGCTGCCAAGCCATTTAAAATGTTAAATTCGCCCAATAGAGACCATTTTATTTTTTGCCCATTAAAAACAAAAGAGCTCCCCGACGGAGATAATGCCATTTCCTCCAAGTAAATCCCTGGAAGTTCCTGTTTCTTTTTTCCAAAACCAATTTTTTGATCAGCTTTAAAGCTTAGAAAATAATCAGCTTGCTCGTCGTCAAGATTGGCAATAATCGTTTTAGTTTTCTTATTGCTTTTTGACAAGCTAGCGAACAATAAGCCTTTTGTTTTTCGATAATTTTCAAAACCACCATGCCTTTCGATGTGTTCCGGCGAAAGATTAGTAAAAACAAGCGTATCAAAATCAATAAATCTATGACGATGTTGGCTAATTCCTTCCGAAGTTACCTCTAAAATTACATATTCACATTTTTCTTTAACGGCTTTAAATAAAAATCTTTGAATATGCCATCGACCCGGCATGGTCATCTTTAACTCATTTCTCTGAATATTTTTACCTATTTTAAATTGAATAGAGGAGGATGAAGCTGCTTTGTGACCGGTTGAATTAAGAATTTGAGCAATAAATTCAACTACTGTTGACTTTCCGCTAGTTCCCGTTACGCCAATTACCTTTATTTTCCGAGAAGGGAAACGATAAAAAACCGCTCCTGTAAAAACAAGAATCAAATGATAAAAACTGATAATCCTCTTAGGCGCACACCGATGAATTATTTTTTTAATCTTGCTCAATGTTTTCATTATTCTTTGTTTATGTTAGAATTTAATCGTTTCAATTATACTATGCCTAATATAAAATCTGCTAAAAAATCATTACGCCAAGATCAACGCAAACAGAAAAATAATTTAGTTAAAAAAAGAATTTTTCGTGATTTGTTGAAGCAAATTCAAAAACTTGTTGCGGTTGGCAAAAAAGAAGAAGCTCGTCAGCTTTTGCCGAAATACGATAAAGCTGTCGACAAAGCTGCCAAAACTAATGTTATCAAGGATAATACCGCCGCTCGTAAAAAATCAAGAATCAGAAAATTTTTAAAGGACTAATTAGACTTTGGCAATAAACAAATCCAATCCGGCCTGTGCATTAATTTGGCCGGTTTTTGTTTGATAATCTAAATCAAATAAATCACTGTATATCTTTTTTAAGCGATCGAGTGTTGTTTTTTCTGCCTGAGCATATATCTGATTAAAAACGAAAGGTGGCGCCTTGGTTAATTTTTTGATTTGATAATAATCCGATCCTCTTTCAATCAAGTCGCGGACAACGATAATCTGCCTGAACTGATAAACCATGACCGGCAAAAGACTTTCAGCTCGTCCTCCTTGAGAAAAATAACGATGAGTTAAAGATATCGCCTTGCCTTTCATTCCCTGACTAATAGCTCCAGTCATATGAAAGATATTAACTGGCTGAATTTCCTCTGACATTTTTTTCAAACGAACTAATGTTTCTTCTTGATCGCCTGAAACAGTTAAGCGAGAAATAATATCTTCTCCTTTTTGCCAGTCATTTTGGATATGGTTAATCAAATCATCGAATGTTTCTGAAGTTAAGTTAATCTGTTTAGATTTAATAAATTGAGACAACCATTGTCTTGTCTCTGATTTGCTCGCTACAGGAAATTCTTGCACTTTGCCCTGTTTCTTAATTTTATCAATTAAAGGCTGATCTGCTTTTTTAATTTTGTTAGTCTCAATCGCCACAATAACTTCTTGGCCAGAAGCCAGTATTTCAAGTTGTTTGCGAAAATGTTTTTTAAATTCTGACCCTTTGAAAATATTCTCTATAATTATCAAACGGCGACTGACTAAAATTGATTTCTGTTGAAACTC
>CAZXEI010000016.1:0-7445 GCA_964639775.1 uncultured Candidatus Saccharibacteria bacterium | reverse complement strand
AACAGAACGTCCTGGGTCGGTCGGCGCTGGTTTAGTTGAAAATCTTTGGAGTGGTCGCGAGAAGAGAAAAATATTTTGGGTTAATCCCAATTTAAAAAAAGTCAAAGAAGAAAAAACCTATAATTCAATTTTAAATCTAAAAGAAAAAATTGATTTGGCTATTATTGCCGTTCCGGCTAAAATCGTTCCGCAAATAGTAGAGGATTGTTGCCAGAAAAACGTAGGATCAATAATTATTATTTCGGCTGGGTTTGCTGAGGCAGGAGAAGAAGGATTATCGATGCAAAATAAAATATTAGAAACGGTACATCGTCATGATATCCCCTTAATGGGTCCGAATTGCCTTGGCTTAATTCGTCCTCAGATAAGCCTCAACGCCTCTTTTGCTCCTTTTACCCCCGCAAGGGGAGGAATAGCCTTTATTTCTCAATCTGGAGCTTTGATGAATTCGGTAATAGATCGTTCGGCGATTGAGAACTATGGTTTTAGCAACCTAATTTCTTATGGAAATGGGGCGGATTTAGCTTTGGTTGATTTTATTTGGTTAGCCAAAGAAGATCAGCAAACAAAAGTTATTGCGGTTTATTTAGAAGGGTTGAATCATGGGCGCGAATTCATGGAAACAGTGAAATCAGTTTCCGAAGATAAACCCATTATTATTCTTAAATCTGGAAGGACTTTTTTGGGCCAAAAAGCTACGGTTTCTCATACTGCTAGCTTGGCTGGATCGGATAAAGTTTATCGAGCTGCTTTTAAGCAAAGTGGCGTCATGATAGCCGAAACTTTAGAAGATCTTTTCGATAAAGCCAAAGCATTGGCTTGGCAACCAAGAGTCAAAGGAGGAATGGCTATTATTACCAATGGTGGAGGGATGGGTGTTTTAGCAACTGACGCATCGGTTGATCAAAAACTATCTTTATCTGATTTAGATAAAAAAACAATTTCAATTCTTAGTCGAGGAGATGTTATGCCTAAGATGTTATCGTTTTCCAATCCGCTTGATATTATTGGTGATGCCGACACGGATAGATATAAATTGGCGATAAACGCATTGCTAAGGCAAAGCGACATCAATCTATTGGTTGTTATTCAGACAAAGCAGACAATGACAAATATTCAGGCTAATATGGAAATTATGGCCCAGGCTTCTCGTGATTATCCTAATAAAGCTATTATTTCAGTATGCTTGCCGGGTAAATTTAGCGGTGAGCCGATTAACTGGCTTGAAAGTCAAAAAATTCCAAATTATTCTGATCCAGTTCGGGCCATGAAAGCGGCGCGAGCTTTAACAATCTCATGCTAAAAAAGAAGAAACATATTTTATGGTTAGAAGAAATCGAACAATCTGATGTTAAGCTAGTCGGAGTTAAAAATGCAGCATTGGGAGAAGTTTATAATGCTCTTAAAAAAGACGACATTAAAGTGCCTAATGCTTTTGCCGTAACGGCAGAGGCTTATTATTTTTTCTTAGAAAAAGCCAAGATTAGAAAAAAGATTGAACAGATTTTTCAAGATATTGAAATAGACAATTTGAAGAAACTGAATAAAGCATCTCGAAAAGCGCAGCGCCTAATTTTGAAGTCAAATTGGCCAAGTGATTTGAAAAAAGAAATTATTTTGGCTTATCGCAAACTCTCAAGAGAATTCGATCAGATAAATACAGATGTGGCTGTGAGAGCTTCTATGGTCGTTGGTCAGTCAATAGCCAGTTCTTTCCCCGGACAACAAGAGACATTCCTGGGAATTAATCAAGAAGACCAATTATTAAGATCAGTAAAAAAATGTTTTGCTTCACTCTTTAATAGTCATGCCATTGTTTATCGGACAGAAAAGAATCTTTCTTTATTCGATATTGCCTTATCGGTTGGAGTACAGAAAATGGTTCGATCCGATTTGGCTTCTTCGGGGGTGGCTTTTACAATTGATCCGGAAAGCGGATTCGATAAGGTGGTAACAATTAGTTCGTCTTATGGGCTGGGAGAAATTATTGTGGATGGGAAAACAGACCCCGATGAATTTTTAGTATTCAAACCTTCTTTAGCCAAAGGATATCGATCTATTATTAAAAGAAAGTTGGGCCAGAAAGAAAAGAAAGGGGTTTATGGTCGCCGAGGAGTTAAAATAATCCCGGTTCCTGAAAACGAAAGAAAAAAATTCTCGCTCAACGATAGAGATGTTATATTACTGGCGCAATGGTGTGTGGCGATAGAAGATTATTATTCTAAATTAAATAATCGATATGTTCCTCAAGAAATAGAATGGGCAAAAGACGGGCAAACGGGGATGATTTTTATTGTTCAATCTTCTCCAGAAAGTGCGCATGGTGGCAAACGTTCGTATGTTCATAGGGAATATAAGTTTAAAACAGATCAATCTCCATTACTCGAAGGTATTTCGGTCGGGCGGAAAATTATTTCCGGGCCGGTTCGAATCGTGAAAAGTGCCAAAGACTTAAAACGTGTTAAGAAGGGCGACATATTGACTACTTCGATGACAGATTTTCAATGGGTAAGTTTGGCCAGCCAACTGGGAGGAATTATTGCCGATCAAGGGTCGCGCACCTCGCATGCTTCTATTATTAGTCGAGAATATGGTATTTCGGCAGTGATTAACACTGGTCGGGCAACTAAAATCTTGAAAGATAGGGAAGTGGTGACGATAGATAACAGCAGCGGTTCGATAGGTCGAGTATATCGAGGCAAATTGCCTTTTGAGACGACAGAACATAATATCGAAAACTTGCCATCGGTTGAACCGAAGGTGGCGATCAATATTAGTCGGAGTGATGGTGTTTTTAATCTTTCATTCTTGCCAGTGAGCGGAGTTGGTTTACTGCGTGAAGAATTTATGATTATGGAAGAAATCAAAATTCATCCTCGAGCATTATGTTTGTTTGATCAGATTAAGCAAAAAGAAGTAAAAAAAGAAATAGAAATTTTAACGTATGGATATGAAGACAAAAAAGAATATTTTGTTGATAAATTAAGTCAAAGCATTGGCATGATTGCCTCGGCTTTTTGGCCTCGCCCGGTCGTCGTTCGTTTTTCAGATTTGAAAACAAACGAATATCGCCAATTAATAGGCGGTGAATTGTTTGAACCAAAGGAAGAGAATCCTATGATTGGCTGGAGAGGAGCCTCTCGATATTATCATCCGGAATTTCGTTCTGTTTTTGAACTTGAGTGTCGAGCCATTAAAAGAGCAAGAGAAGAATGGGGTTTGACTAATATAATGGTAATGGTTCCATTTTGCCGCACGCCCGAGGAAGGTCGTAAAGTAATTTCTTTAATGTCTGAATTTGGGCTTAAAAAAGGAGTTGAGAAACTGGCGATTTATTTTATGGCTGAGATTCCATCAAATATTATATTAGCCGATCATTTTTTGGAAATTTTTGATGGATGTAGTATTGGTTCTAACGATTTAACTCAATTGATTTTAGGTATTGATCGTGATAATCATATGTTGCAATCCATTGGGAGTGAAAGAAATTTAGCTGTTAAGCAAGCTATTAAGGAGATCATTGAATGGGCCCATGCCAGTCACAAAACAATAAGTTTATGTGGCGAAGGACCGGTTAATTTCCCGGATCTAGCCTTATTTTTAGCTGATCATAATCTAGATAGCATTTCGGTAGCACCGGAAGCGGTTATTCCGATGATACTATTATTAGCCGAACATGGACATCAGCATTATAAACCATGGAAATAATATATAATTTTAAAAAATGTGCCAGTTGTGGTTTATGTATCTCAATTTTACCCGAAGTTTGGCACTGGGGCCCAGAAGGACGGGCCCGGCTAAAGAACCCGACAGAGGTATCTGATCGATGGGAAAAAGGAAGTTATGCGAATTTGCCGAGAATAGAAACAATTCTAGCTAATTGTCCGACTAGGGCAATCCAGCTTGAAGAATAGTTTTTTTTCGGGTAGAATAACGCAGTATGTTAACCTTAAAAGCTGAAAAAAGAGAATCTTCCGAAAAAGCTTCAGCGTTGCGTCAAGAAGGATGGCTGTTGGGGGTAGTTTATGGTTTTGAAATGTCAGCGCAATCGCTCAAGATTAATCTGAAAGAATTCCAAAAAATTTACAAAGAAGCAGGTGAAAATACTCTCATTTCTTTGACTCTTGAAGAAGATGGCAAGGAAAAGATTTATGCCAGTCTGATTAATGAGGTGCAAAGAAATCCAGTAACCGACGCTCTTATTCATGTCGATTTTTATCATCCTTCAGAGAAACAGAAAATCGAAGCATCAATCCCAATTCTTTTTGAAGGTGAGGCCCCGGCTGTTCGTAATTTTGGCGGAACGATAGTTCGAGAAATGAAAGAAATAGATGTTAAGGGTTTGGCGGCAGAACTTCCTCATGAAATTAAAGTTAATTTGGAAGTTTTAGAGAATCTTCACGATCGCATTTTGGTCAAAGATCTGGCTGTCGATTCAAAGCTTGAGATTTTATCAGACTTAGAAAGCATTGTCGCAACCGCTTTGCCGGCAGAATCAGTTGAAGAAGAATTAGAGAAATCAATTGAAGAAACTGTCGGTTCTGTCGAAAAGGAAGAAAAAGAAGAAGAGGAAGAGGAAGAAGAGAAAGAAGATTCCAAGCGAGAAGAGTAATCAATCTTGTATGTCTTTTAATTGCAAATTTCTTTTCGGCGTTTTGCTGGTTTTTTTGGGCCTGTATTCTTTTAGCCTATATTCTTTTGGTCAGAATATGGCCGAGATTTGTCAAGAAGAAAATCTTGATATTCAGGAAAAGAATCTTAGCGATTCTGATTACGAAGATTTAGTTAGAAGTTGCTTGGCTTATTATGAAGAATATTATCAACAGCGAGAAGCTGAAGAAGCAGAAATATTAAAAGACGCTCAAAATCGTCGTCAGACACTTCAGGGAGAATTAAACGCTCTGCAAGGTCGCATCAATCGATTAGAGACAGATATATCGCGCAGTAATTTGGTAGTTAAAGATTTACAAATTCAGGTTCAAGACACTCAGTCTTCAATTGAAGTGTCTCGTCAGCAAATTAATGATTATCGTTTAGCCTTAGCTGACATATTGCAATTGGCTTATGAACAGAGTCGCCGTTCATCAGTTGAAGTTATTCTTAGTGGTCAACCATTGTCGAATATTTTTAGTGATCTTTCAGTAATGAATAATCTTAGCGCCCGGGCTGATGAAATTTTGCAACAAGCAATAGATTTAGAAAAGTATTTATCGGATCAGAAGATTAAAATGGAAGAAGAGAGAAAAAGCATTGAGACTGAAATCTATGTTCAATCAATCCAAAAGGGTGATCTAACAAAAACTAGTCAAGAGAAAGACGTTTTATTAACTTTGACAAAAGGAGAAGAGGCAATTTATCAACAACAATTGGCGGAAACCAGAAGGCAAGCCGAAGAGGTGGTTAGTGAACTTAAAGGCAGGCTCTTCCGAATGATTGATTCGGCTCAAGAAATTACTGAGTACGAAGCGGTTAAATTAGCTCTAGCCGTCTCTAGTTTAACGGGAATCAGCCCTTCTTTTCTCTTAGCTATTATCGAACAAGAATCTGCTCTTGGCCGAAACGTTGGAGGATGTTATTTACAGAATCTTAATGACGGGAGCGGTGTTTATATCCAAACAGGCAATGCGGCCCAAAGAGTAATGAACCCGGTGGCTCGAAGTTGGGAGAGAAATGCCAACACCCGAGATTTTTTCGCTATTACTGAGCAATTAGGTTTAAACTGGAAACAAACACCGGTTTCATGTTGGATCCCAGCTTATCGTAGTGGCATCCCTTGGGGTTGGGGTGGTGCCATGGGGCCAGCTCAATTTATCCCCTCGACATGGTTAGCTTATCGAGACAAAGTCCAAAATATTTTAGGAATATCTTTGGCTGATCCTTGGCAGCCAAGGCATGCTTTTGTAGCAGCTGCTCTCTATTTGAGAGATGAAGGAGCTGACGGAACAGCCCGGGGACATCTTAATGCGGCTAGCCGATATTATGGTGTTGATATAAGCTCAAGCTATGCTAGGAGCGTTCTTGCACGAGCCGATAAATGGGAACAGCGTATTATTAGTGTTCAACAGGCAGAAAATTGATGATTAATAAAAACGAAATTCTGAAACTGGCTGAACTAGCTCGTTTAAGATTAACGCCAGAAGAGATTAATCAGATAGCTAAGGACGAGACCAACATTTTGAATTATATTGATCAAATAAATAATCTTAACTTAAAAGAGACCGTTGAAGATGATAATCGTCAATCGGTTGACTTGAGACCGGATCAACCGGATGATTTTAGTTTCGTTAAGGATCTTATTAAGGAATTTCCAGTTCAAAATCATAACTTTTTAAAAATTCCATCTGTTTTTGAAAAATAAAATGGCAAAAGAATTAAACAGTTTGACTATTTCTGAAGCTTCTAAAGGACTAAGAAAAGGTTCTTTCTCGGCAGTTGATCTAGCAAAATCTTGTTTGGGCGCTATTGAGAAAAAAGATAATGAGATAGGGGCTTTCCTTGAAATATTTGAGGAAGATTCTTTAAAGCAGGCTGAGAAAATTGATCAATTGTTACTTCAGAAAAAAGAATTATCATTATTGGCCGGTATTCCTTTGGCTATTAAAGATAATATTTTAATCAAAGGGTATCGTTGTTCAGCTGCTTCACATATTCTCGAAAATTACGTGGCAAGCTATAGTGCTACGGTAATTGATAAACTAGAAAAAGAGGGAGCTGTTTTCCTAGGAAAAACAAATCTTGATGAATTTGCTATGGGCTCATCAACAGAAAATTCAGCTTTTCAGATAACACGTAACCCTCACGACTTAGAAAAAGTTCCGGGCGGTTCTTCGGGCGGGTCGGCAGCAGCTGTTGCAGCCGGAGAGGCCTTAGGGTCTCTAGGAAGCGATACTGGTGGGTCAGTTCGTCAACCGGCGGCCTTTTGTGGCCTAGTCGGCTTAAAACCAACCTATGGAGCTGTCTCGCGTTATGGCTTGATTGCCTTCGCTTCTTCTCTTGATCAGATTGGTCCTTTAACTAAAACGACGGAAGATAGCCTAATAATGTTTAAGGCTATCAAAGGACAGGATAAAAAAGATGCCACATCTCGATCAGGACAATTTAATAAACAGGATCGGTCTGGCGTTCGGTTCCATAAGGATAGGGGGAGTTGACGCCAGGGTCACTTCGTCCACCATGATATACGACCTGGACGGGGAGGAGATAAACATACAAGAGATGTCGTCTTCGTTGACTGAGAACCCGGAAGAGCTTTATATAAGGGCGCAGACAAGCAAGGTTGGAGGGATGTGGGTGGTTGACAGGATAGACCTTGTAGGACCCCCAAAGACCCAGTCACTGGGTGTAGCGGGCGAATTCAACGATCTGGGCGGCATAAGTGTAGTGACGGATGTCCTTCTCAGCGCCAACACGGCCGACAATACTATACAGGCGGCCGGGGCGAGCAT
>CAZXEI010000015.1:0-7450 GCA_964639775.1 uncultured Candidatus Saccharibacteria bacterium | reverse complement strand
GCTTAGAGCGAGAGCGTGGTCAGTTTTGTAGAGTAATTTCGTTGCCATCAAAAGTGCAACCAGATCAGGCTGAGGCTCAGATAAGTAATGGTGTTTTGAAAATTGTCGTTCCTAAGATGGAGAGAAAAGCAAAGCGGAAAGTTCAGATTAAAAAGCAATAAAAACAATTTCTAAAAAAGACCGTTCGATGAACGGTCTTTTTCGTTCGTGTTATAATATTTCAGAAGAATGATAATTATGGCAGTAAATTTTGCTTTAGGGCTAGGCCTTTTTTTGGTCGGTATTTTTCTTTTTGCTCGCTACGTTAAACAAATTTTAAGCTCAGATGTAAAGAATTTATTAAAAAGAGCGGAAGGGCACAAGTGGTTTCATTTGACGCTTGGTGCCGTTATAGCGGCCATTGTTCAAAGCAGCTCCGTTGTTTCTTCAATTGTGGTCGGCTTAGTCGGAGGAGGATTAGTCTCGATCTTTTCGGGAATAATTTTACTGGCCGGGGCGAGCATCGGAAGCACTATTACTGCTCAAATAATAGCATTCCCTATAATGAGATACGGACCCTTACTGGCAGCGATAGGATTGGTTTTATGGACATTTGGCCTCAAGGGCAAATATGTAAAAATGCTAGGTATTGGAATTTTCAGCATGGGGCTGCTTTTTATAGGATTGTCTTTGATGACAGGGGCTTTTACGGGATTGGAAAATGCCAGTTGGCTCTCTGGCCAGATTGATTATTTAATCGGTTACCCATGGTACATGTTTTTAGTTGGCTTAGTTGTGACGATCGTATTGCAGTCTTCATCTGTAACAGTTGGTGTCACTATGGCTATGGTGGTAAGCGGCTTGATTGCTCCGACGGCAGTTATTCCATTTGTAATCGGGGCGACGACGGGAACAAATATTACGGTTAACTTAGCCTCCTTAATTACCTCTCGATCTGGCAAAATTACAGCTCGCGGATTTTTTGTTCTTCGTTTAACGATGGCTCTGCTAATTATGTTATTGTTGCCTCATTTTGCTTATTTTATTGGAATGATAACTAATGATCCAACCAGCGCTAGGTTTGTGGCCAATACATATACTTTGTTTAATATTTTGGCGGCCATACCGACCTTTCTGTTCGTGAAACAGATAGCTCGAATCGGGGAGTATCTCTCGCCAATTAACGAAAAGTCACTTGATAAAATTATCAATCATCGCAGAAAAAACAATAATTTATGATTTGTTAAAACATAATTTTTACGATATAATTCATTGTTAGTTTGGTCGACAGGCTTAATTAAATTCAAGTTCCAAATTAATTAATTTTTAAATATATGACTTTTCAAGTAGCTACCTTTCAAGAGGTTTTTACGTCTTCAATGGTTGATCTCTGGAATAGTTTTGTCCACATAATTCCAGATGTTTTAGGCGGCATTTTAATGTTAGTTTTCGGTTTAATCGTGGCTGTTTTGTTAGCTAAATTAACTCGATGGCTTGTTTCTCGCGTTAAAATTGATCTTTTGTTTGATAAAACAAAAATTACAGGCAAATTTGAAGAAGCCGGTTTCCGATTTATTCCTTCAGAGGTATTAAGTTGGATCGTTAAATGGTTTGTTATCATTGCTACGTTTATGGCAGTGGCTGACATACTCAAATTGAATGAAGTGACGAGTTTTCTTCGAGAGATAGTGTTCTATATTCCCAATGTTATTATCGCTATCTTGATCATGGTGATCGGGTTAATTATTGGAGATTTGGTCAAGCAGTTTGTCAAAAAATCACTGCAGGCTTCTCATCTTTCTGAAATTAAAGCCAGTAATTTAGGTCGATTAGCCAAATATGCGATTGTTGTTTTTGCCGTTATGGCATCTTTGGTTCAGCTAGGCATAGCATCTGAACTAGTCCAGATTTTATTTGCCGGCATTGTTATCACGACGGCTCTGGCTTTCGGATTGGGTGGGAAGGATCAGGCTAAGAAATGGCTAGAAGGTCTTTTTACTGGAAATTAATTTAGGAGAAGCCCTGAATTAGATATGAACAAAAAAATCATTATTATTGTCTCAGTTTTAGCAGTTATGTTGATCGTCGGGTTTTGGATTGCACGTCGAAACGTTGAGAGGATAGAAGTGCCAATTGACGAGAATGATTTGGAACCAGGAGAAGATGTTTCTATTGAACCGATGGTTTTAGACCAAGAGATTAGAAACTATCTGGAAGAATACTATGGACAGGCCGGTTTTGACGGTCGAATCTATTGTGATCATGAATTTTTTGGTTCAGAGATAAAAGAGGGAGAAGAAACAATCTCTTATTATCTCTGGGCTTTCTGTCAAGAATATTACATTGATCAAGAAGGCGCGGTAAAGAAGGGAACGCAATTAAGCAGCCCGATAGTTATAACTGGTCAAATAGTGGATGGAAAAATAATCTTATTGGCTCATCATTCTTTTGAGAACGATTCAGAAGGAGCTATTAATGCCTTCCCTGATATTTATCATCATCGTCTAGCTGAAAATACAGAAAGAATTGAACGTTTGCTTCGGGCTGTCCAAAGCAAAGCCGATAGAGACCTTTTACCCGGCTTGGGCAAATAAGGATTTAGATTGTAAGAAAAAAGGCGCTTATAGAGGCGCCTTTTTGGTTGGGGCAATATTTACTTGCCGCCTTTTGGCTTTTTGGCCATTGTTGTAGGATCTCCTTCGACAGCGATTGCTGCTTATGGACCCTAAGGTGTCTTGCTTTATAGCAATCGACCATTGCTAGCATTATTTTAATCCGATATGTTGAGATGTCAATGTTTTAAATTTTAAGTTATAATTTCAAATAACATGTCACTATCCATAGGTATTGTTGGACTACCAAACACGGGCAAGTCAACTTTGTTTCAGGCCATCACTCAAAAACAGGTGGATCGGGCTAATTATCCTTTTTGCACAATCGAACCGAACCTGGGTGTCGTAGCCGTTCCCGACCAAAGGCTTGATGCCTTAATTAAGGCCTTCCCTCAGAAAAAAAGAATTGCCACAACTATAGAATTTTTGGATATTGCTGGATTGATTACGGGAGCCAGCCAGGGAGAAGGTTTGGGTAATAGATTTTTGTCTCATATCCGAGAAACCAGTGCGATAATTTATGTTTTGCGGGGATTCAAAAAACAGTCTATTGTAAATACTTGCTCTGAGATTAATCCTTGGGCCGAGAAAGAAATATTGGATGCGGAGTTAGCATTGAAAGACTTGGAAACGATTGAGAAAAGAATAGAAGCTCTTGAAAAAGAGGTTCGTTCTCATAACTCCGATGCCTTGAAAGAGGTTAATATTTTAGATTATTTCGCCCAACAACTTAAATCAGGTAAAATCTTAGGAGAAATGAATTTGACAGATGGCCAACATGAAATTGCTCAAAAATATCAATTTTTAACAAGCAAGCCAAGGCTTTATCTGATCAATGCATCAGACGAGGAAATAGACAAGTCAATCTCTGATAAATTTAAATCTTGTTTTTGGATGAATATTGATATTCTAATAGAACTTGAAACGGGGGATTTAAATGAACAAGAGCGCAAGGAACTTGGTCTAAGCCAGGTCAAAATTAATAGCTTAATCCAGCACGCTTATCAATTACTCGATCTGATCACTTTTTTCACGATGAATGAAAATGAAATTAGGGCTTGGCCCCTTAAGCGTGGAAAAAAAGCTCCAGAGGCAGGAGGAGTTGTTCATACTGATTTTGAATGTAATTTTATTAGAGCCGAAGTTATAAATTGGCAAGATCTTATTGCAGCGGGAGGAATTGCTGAGGCGAGACAAAAAGGTTTATTAAGGACGGAGGGTCATGATTATGAAGTGGAAGACGGTGACGTCGTTGAAATCAAGGCATCGGTCTAATTTGCTCTCATCAAAAAAATAGGTTATAATTCCAACACTATGCAAAAAACCTTAAGGAATCTAGCGATTGCTTTTGCCGGCGAGAGCATGGCACGTAATCGTTATCACTTTTTTTCCAAAAAGGCTAAATCAGAAGGGTATCAGCAGATAGCTGAAATATTTATAGTCACAGCCGAGAATGAAAAAGAACACGCTGAAAGCATTTGGGAGATGATTAATCAGATAAGAGGAACGGAAGAAAAGATTAATTTAGAAGTGGAAGCTCCTTTGGTCTGGGGAAGCACAGTTGAGAATTTAAAATCGGCTATTGCTGGCGAAAAACACGAATATTCGGAGATGTATCCATCTTTTGCTAAAATAGCCGAAGAAGAGGGCTTACCGGATGTATCAGCTCGATTAAGGGCTATTGCTCTAGCCGAGAAACATCATCAGGATCGCTATGAAAAAATACTTAAAGAGGTCTCAGATCAGACATTTTTTAAGAAATCAGAGGAAGTTGAGTGGGTTTGTCTTGAGTGCGGATATGTTCATACTGGGACGGAGCCTCCTCAAGAATGTCCTTCTTGCCATCACGATAGAGGATATTTCCAAATTAAGTGTGAAAAATATTGAATTATGGCTGAAAAAAATGAAGTTTACCGATGTCGTATTTGCGGGAACGTTGTTCAGGTTTTAAATGGAGGTCGAGGGCAGTTGTCTTGTTGTGGCCAGCCGATGGAGATTTTAAGCGATGATATCAATGGGGCTGAAGAAGGTTATACTTTTGAAGAATCAAAAGATAATTAATTAATTTTATAAATTTACAAAAATGAATCATCCAAATGACAATAGAGACTGGCAAGGGAAGCTGACCGGCTTCTTGGGGATAGCAACTATTTTGCTTATGGTTATAACAGCCGTGACGGCGGTGGAATTTTTCAATCGTCTGAAAGAAAATCAATATATTGGCAAAGACATCCCGGCGCTTAACCAGATTACAGTTTCTGGGCAAAGTGAGCGCTATGTCAAACCAGACTTGGCGTTGGTTAAATTGGGTGTAACAGTAGAAGCGAAAACTGTTGTCGAAGCGATGGAGCAAAATGCTGATAAAATAAATCAAATCATCGATTCGCTTCAAAATGATTTTGAATTACCTGAAGAAGATTTGAAAACTACTCAATTTTCTTTAAGCCCTCGTTACGAATGGAGAGAGAAGGAAAACTATTTATCGGGCGAAAGAATATTGGTAGGATATGAAGTGAATCAGTATTTAGAACTGAAGATCAGAGATTTCGAGATAATCGGATCATTGATTCAGCAAGCGGCGGATTTGGGAGCGAACCAGATTGACGAATTGACTTTTTTGGTTGAAAATGAAGATTCCATTAAAAAAGAAATTAGAGCAGAGGCAATTGCGCAAGCCAAAGAGAAGGCAGGAGTATTAGCTGATGAATTGGGAGTAAGATTGGCGCGCATGGTTAATTTTAGAGAGGAGGAACCAGCTACCTATTGGGCTCGGGGGGCTGGTGGTATAATGTACGATGAAGAGTCAATGGAAGCGGCTCCTGCTGCTCCGTCGATTCAATCGGGCCAAAACAAAGTCGAGGTCAACGTAAGTATTACTTACGAAATTAATTAATTAAATTAAGATGAAATCGAAAGTTAACATTTTAATTATTGTTCTTGTGGCAGTAATTGTTATCATTGGCGCCATTCTTCTTTTTAGCAATCGAACGGAGCCATTGCCTGAAGAACAAGAAGAAACCGAAGAAACGGTTTCTGTGACTGGCGTTGTAACTTATGTCGAATTAGAAGATGGTTTCTTCGGCATATTGGGAGATGACGGTTTGCAATATTTCCCAACCAACCTAGACCCTTCTTTTCAAGAAGACGGTTTAGCAGTTGAATTTGCCGGCCAGATTCAAGATGATTCTGCTGATATCTACATGTGGGGTTTGCCCATTGAAATCAGTGAGATCAGCTTAGTTTCTGAGACTGAAGAAACTGAAATGGAAGCCGAGACAGAAACAGAAGAGGATGTCGAGGCTGAAGTTGAAGAAGAAACAACGGAATAATATCAATTGTTTTTATTACCAAAAACCCTCGCAAAAGTGAGGGTTTTTTGGTTTGTTTGATTTTTTATTGTGCTACAATGCATTGTAGCGAAAGCTCATTTTTAATTTATTTAAAAATCAATTATGTCAAAAAACGTTATTTTAGCGATAATAGCATTGGCCGTTTTGGTGGCATTAGTTCTTGTTTTTAATAGAGAAGAGCCGGGACCGATTATTGAAGAAGAGCCAATTGTTACCGACGAACCCGAAACTGTTGAGGGGTCAACCGAATCTATTATCAACCTTTATTTTGTCAATAGAGAGATGATGATAGAGGGGATATCCGATTATGAAGAAATGGTACAACCGGTTGAAAGAGTAATTTCGGATGATGTTTGGGCTCCCGAAGAAGCGCTTAAATTGCTTTTAATCGGATTGATCGGCGAAGAAGACCAAACCTTTGATACGTCGATTCCCGAGGATGTTCTCTTGAACAGCCTGGTTGTCGAAAACGGAACAGCTTTGGCTGATTTTAGCGCTGAGCTTAATGCAGTTGCTGGGTCAGCGTCAGTAAGCACCATAAGAGAGCAAATTAATAAAACATTGCTTCAATTTCCAGAGATCGAAGAAGTGGTCATAATGATCGATGGCTATGCTGGAGATGATATATTGCAGCCATAGCACTAATAAATAATTAGTTTATTTCTTCCCCCTAAAAGCAGAAAGAGCATTGTTTGATTTTATTGCTTGATAATGAGATAATCAGGGCAATATGGAATGGGATAAATTCAGCGAAAAGGCCATGCTTAAGCTTTTGCCGATTTTTTTGATTATTAGATCGATTCAATTATTATATAAGGATTTACGACTAAAAATAAACAATTCCAAGGCTAAAACATGATTAATAGCACACTTCTTCTTACAGGGCTCAAATCGACAGTTTTCTTTTTAAGCACTCTCTGTCTTTTTAAGATTTTCGAATTAACAGTCTTAAGAATCCTTTCGCAATGGTTTGAGAAATTTCATCGCAATTTTTTTAAGTTTCTCATAAAAGCATTATCAAAAGGTTGGTTTTTCTTGAGTTTCTGGGCAGCAGCTTATTTTTCTGTTGGTATTTTCCCTTTAACAATTGAGTTGAAAGCAATTTTCAATAAAGGCTTTACGGTTTTGGGGGTTTTGTATCTTGCTTGGATGGCACATCGGATGATTTCTTATCAGACAGAATCTTTAATCATTGACCGAAAAGAAAGAAGGCGCAGCGTTACTTCTCTTAGATTTTTCAACAGATTGATAGACATCTTTATTTGGGCTATTTCGGCCTTGATCATTTTTTCTGCGCTTGATTATGACGTTACTGTTCTGCTGGCGGGATTAGGCGTTGGAAGTGTTTTGTTTGCCATTGCTTCCCAGAAGATTTTGGTGGAATTATTTTCTTCTTTTGCGCTCTACTCAGACCATGTTTTTGAAGAAGGTGATTTTATTACTATTGCCGATAAGCAGGGCGGTCCCAGCCAGGCCATGGGTCGGATCGAGAAAATAGGCATAAGATCA
>CAZXEI010000014.1:4782-7540 GCA_964639775.1 uncultured Candidatus Saccharibacteria bacterium | reverse complement strand
TTCATTAAGTGAAACATTATCCCAAACAATATAATTACCGGTATTGGTGGCATGAGATGAGATGCGAGCATAAAAACTCAATGGATCTGATAATTTGAGAGAGTCGCCGTCTCCACCCAACCTCTCCATTCCCCAGGCATCATCCCATCCAACTTCGGTAGAAATTGTTCTGCTTATCTCATTTGAGGCATAAATTATATTCCAACCATCTATAAATAAAGAAGCTAAAGGAATAAATAAAAGAAAAATAATCAAAAATAAGCTTAAAAAACAAAAAACCGGCGACTTTTTATTGAAACCAAGCCAATTCCGAATCGGAGAATGATTATCCGATTGCATCAGATTAGGTTTAATAAATGTTAACCGGAACAAAGGCAAAATCATCAAGCCGTTTTAATATTAATAACATCATAACAAAACATTATCTCTAAGGCAAGAGAATACTATGTCTTTATTAGGCTTGCAATTAAGCCGATTTCATAATATATTAAGAACCATTATGGATAAAATTAAAGAAAAAACTAATCTCATTCCGCCTTTGACGGAAGGAGAGTTGGTTGAAGGAAGAATTATTGGATTCGGCCGATCAGCTCTCTATATCGATCTAAGCCCAAGAGGCACAGCCATTGTTTATGGCCGGGAGTTCTATGATGTTAAAAATGCCTTGAAAGGACTGGAAATCGGAGATACTATCTCCGGCGAAATTATAAATGTCGAAAATGAAGACGGTTATCCCGAAATGTCAATCAAAAAAGCTTTCCGGAAGAAAACCTGGGAAGATTTGGTTGAGAAAAAAGAAAGCGGAGATACCATTGAAGTTAGAATATCTGGCGCTAATAAAGGAGGCCTCATCGTTAAAATAGAAGATATTCAAGCATTCCTCCCCGCTTCCCAACTTTCATTCGAACATTTCCCTCGAGTCGAAGACGCTGATAAAAACAAAATCTTGAATAAATTAGAAGATCTCGTCGGACAGACTTTAAAAGTTAAAGTTTTAGATTTAGATCGCAAAGAAGAGAAACTCATTCTTTCTGAAAAATTGGAAGAAATGGAAAAAACAAAAGCCACTTTGAAAAAATATCAAGTTGGCGATTCAGTTGAAGGCGAAATAACCGGATTAGCTGATTTTGGAGCTTTCATAAGATTCGGAACAAATAATCTTGAAGGACTGATTCATATTTCTGAATTAGATTGGGGGCTAGTTAAACATCCTTCCGATATCGTTAAAGTCGGCGAAAAAGTAAAAGCCAGAATTGTTGATATCGGCAAAGATGGAAGAGTTTCTTTGTCTCTGAAAACTACTAAAGCGCCAAAAGAAAAAACTATTGAATCTGAAGAAGCCCCTCCTAAACCCAAGAAAGTTACCGTCAAGAAGACTACTGTCGAAAAGAAAAAAGTCGCTTCAAAAACCAAAGCTGAAAAAACTAAAAATAAAAAGATAAAGAAGGATGAGTCAACTGATTAAAAAGGTAGGTTTAATCGTCTTAATACTTCTAGCTGTTTCAGCCGTTTTTTCGCTTTTCACTCCTGAAAAAAAGACTGAGGATAAACAGATTGGCTTTCATCAACTTGTTCAAGAAGTCAAGGAAGGGAATGTGACAGATATCATTGCTACTGAAGATTCTCTTGAAATAATTTATCAAGACGGAGAAAAGGCTTTTTCCCAGAAAGAACCGGGGATAGCCCTGAGTCAATCCCTGATTAATTATGGTATTAGTTCCGAAGACCTTCAAAAGATAAGCCTAAGCTTTGAAGAGCCGCCTGTTAACATGGGGACGGTTCTACTACCTCTACTCATTGTTCTTTTGCCGGCATTGCTGATACTTGGTTTCTTTTGGTTCGCTTTTCGTCAAACCAAGGGAGGCATCAACCAAACTATGTCTTTTTTGAAATCGCCTGATCAAAAGTTCGTAGCCAAAAAGAAAAAAGAAAAAGTAAGCTTTGGCGATGTCGGTGGATTAGAAGAGGTTAAAAATGAATTAGAAGAGATTGTTGAGTTTCTGAAAAAACCTGAAAAATTCATTAATATGGGGGCTAAAATCCCTCGAGGAGTTATTTTAGTTGGGGCTCCGGGATCAGGGAAAACCTTATTGGCCCGAGCTATTGCCTCAGAGGCCGATGTTCCCTTTTACTCTATTTCCGGTTCGGAGTTTGTTGAAATGTTCGTCGGCGTTGGGTCTCGCCGAGTAAAAGATTTATTCGAGAAAGCCAAAAAGAGTCAACCTAGTATTGTTTTTATCGATGAGCTCGATGCTATTGGGCGCACTCGCGGTTTAGGTTGGGGTGGCGGAAATGATGAACGAGAACAAACTCTCAATCAAATCTTAGTTGAAATGGATGGTTTTAAACGAGAAGAAAAAGTTATTGTTTTGGCCTCAACTAATCGTCCTGATGTTTTAGATCCAGCCCTGTTAAGGCCTGGACGTTTTGATCGTCGAGTTGTTACCGATCTACCCGATATTAAAAATCGAGTGGAAATTTTAAAGATTCATTGCCGAAACAAGCCTTTGGCTTCAGATGTGAATTTTCAAGAAATCTCTGAACGTACCGCCGGTTTTTCAGGAGCCGATCTTGAGAATTTAGCCAACGAAGCAGCCATTTTAGCCGCTCGACGAAATAAAAAAGCTATTCATCAAGAAGAATTTTTGGAATCAATTATTAAAGTAATGCTTGGCCCAGAAAGAAAAAGCCATATTTTATCTAAAAAAGAAAAGGAAATCTCTGCCTATCATGAAGCTGGCCATGCCTTAGTTTCAAG
>CAZXEI010000014.1:0-4772 GCA_964639775.1 uncultured Candidatus Saccharibacteria bacterium | reverse complement strand
AAAAGCCATTTACTAGACGACCAAGAGAAAGAAATAGCCGCCTATCATGAAGCGGGCCATGCTCTTATCTCGTCTCTCATTCCAGGAGCTGAAGTTATTAGAAAGGTTTCTATTGTCGCCAGAGGATTAAGCGCTGGCTATACTTTTTCAACTCCGGCCAAAGAAAAGAAACTGTTAAACCAAGAACAACTCAAGGGAACTCTCGCATCTATGCTGGGAGGATATGCTGCTGAAAAAATACAGTATGGGCAAGTTTCTACTGGCGCTTCAAATGATTTACAAAGAGCCTCTTCTCTCGCCCGCAAAATGGTGAGTGAATATGGAATGTCAGATTTGGGGCCAATCAGTTTTCAAGAAGAAAATGAATGGTGGCAAAATGGTTTTTCTAAAAAAACATTTTCTGAAGAATGGTCCAACAAAGCCGATCAAGAGATAAGTCGAATTATTAAAGAAGCCGAAGCCGAAGCCATTAAGATACTTAAGAAGCGTCGCAGCACTTTGAATAAATTAGTTAAGGCTTTATTAAAGAAAGAAACTCTCGAAAGAGAAGAATTTGAGAAGATCGTCAAAGATAATAGCAAGAAAAAATAATGGCTTGTCCGTTCTAATTTCGTCGAAAGTTTTTTTACTTGTTCTTTTAAATTTAGACTTTATAATAAATTAGACCAAGATCCTCTTTTTATAAAGGTTCTATATGGCATATCTAAAGAACCATGAAAAAGCATTGGCTCTCCGAAAGAAAGGCTTGAGCTATAGCCAAATAAAAAATATCCTTGGTGTAAGTAAAGGAACTTTGAGTTATTGGCTTAAAGATAATCCTCTTCCCAAAGAGAAGATAAGTGAATTGCAGAGATTGGGGTGGAAGAAGAATGAGTGTGCGATTGAAAGATTCCGGGAAACAATGCGTATTAAAAGAGAAAAAAGGTATCAAGAATTATACGAAGTTCAAAAAAAATCTATTTTCCCTTTGACCGAAAAAGAGCTTGTTCTTGCTGGTTTCATGCTTTATTGGGCAGAAGGAACAAAAGGCCGAATGAATTCTCTAGAAATGGCTAATTCTGATCCACGCATGCTTTGTTTTTTCATCTATTGGCTCACTAAGGCAATGCTGCTCCCTCGAGAAAAAATAATAATACATCCGCATCTATACAGCGAAATGGATGTCCAAAAGGAAATAAAATATTGGTCTAAAACCCTTAAGATTCCTCATGAGCAATTCAGGAAGCCATATGTTAAAAAAACTTCAGGAAAAAGGATAAATTATAAAGGCGGTTTTGGACATGGCACTTGCAAAATCAGAGTTTACGATACGTCATTTGCTGGAAACGTTTTGATGGGGATTAAAGCAATAAGAAATTATCAAGCGTATTGAAAAAGGGCATGTAGCTCAATGGTTAGAGCGCTAAACTTATAATTTAGTGGTTCCAGGTTCGACTCCTGGCATGCCCACATTACAAAACATCAGTTGATTTACTAAAGAAATCATAGTAAATTTACGAAGAGGGCGGTTGGCTCAGTTGGTTAGAGCGTCACAGTGACATTGTGAAGGTCACAGGTTCGAATCCTGTACCGCCCACTAAAAGATCATCTATGTTTATTGCAAAAGAGAATTTTTGATTTAATAAATTATGGAAATTATTTTCGAAGATGAAAATTGTTTGATTGTCGATAAACCAGCCGGGTTAAAAGTTTACGGAGGGCAAATAGAAGATACTTTGCTTCAACGCTTGGTTAAAATGTTTCCCGAATTAGTCAACGTTGGGCTCCCTCCTAGATATGGTTTAATCCATAGAATAGATAAAGAGACTTCTGGCATTCTTTTAATTGCCAAAAATAATAAAACTTTAGAATTTTTACAGCGTCAATTCCGAGAAAGAAAAGTTACCAAAACCTACCTCGGGCTAATCCAAGGCGAGATAAAACCCTCTCAGGGCACAATTAATAGTTATCTCACTCGTTCCCCGCAAGATTTTAGAAAACAAAAAGCAGTTTTTTTAAAACAAAAAGGGACAGAAAGATCATCTAAAACAACCTATCGCACTATCAAGTCGTGGAATAATTATTCTCTTCTTGAAATTAAGCCCGAAACTGGTAGAATGCATCAGATTCGGGTTCATCTTGCATGGAAGAAACATCCTCTTGCCGGAGACCCGCTTTATCGGTTTAAGGACAGTATTGACCCTCATAACCTGAAGCGTATGTTTCTGCACAGCCAATCTGTTTCTATCATGATGCCGAATCGAGAAATTAAAACTTTTCAGAGTTCCTTACCTGAAGAACTAAAAGAAGTGATTGATTATTTAGATAAAAATTAACATGTCATTGCTCGAAACTTTTAACCAAAAACAACTTCAAACGCGTCCGAAAGTGAGATCCGGCGATCTAGTTCGGGTTTACCAAAAAGATCTAACCAAGGAAGGTAAAAAAGCTCAGATTTTCGAAGGAATAATTATTGCTCGAAAACACGGCTTTGGACGAACGGCAACCATTACTGTTCGCCGAGAAACTGGTGGTGTTGCCGTTGAAAAAGTATATCCTTTACATTCCCCGATTATTGAAAAGATTGAAATCGTGCAACGATCAAAAGTCCGCCAGGCAAAACTTTACTATCTTAGAGATGCCAAAGGGAAAAGGGCTAGATTGAAAAGGGAAGATGTTGATTTAACCTCAATTGAAGAGACGGTCGGTGAAAAAATTGAAGAACTCGAACCTGAAAAAGAAAAAACAGAAACTCCTGAAGAAGAAGCATCAACTCCCGAAAAATCAACACCTTCTTCGGACGAATTATCTCAAGAAGAGATTGCTTCTCCTGAAAAAGAAGAAAAATGATAATCAGAAAAAAGGGCGAGTGTTGGAACTGGCAGACAACTGCGGTTGAGGGCCGTAGGGGATAATTCCCGTGAGGGTTCAAGTCCCTCCTCGCCCACTTTTACGGAAAAAGAACTTGAAAAAAGAGTATTCTCGGCTAAAATAATGAGAGTTGGGCGCTTAGCTCAGTGGCTAGAGCATCGGAGTTACATTCCGAGTGTCAGGGGTTCGAATCCCTTAGCGCCCACTCCTTATACATATGCCGAGGTAGCCAAGGTGGTCACGGCGCAGCTCTGAAAAAGCTGAAATTCCGGTTCGACTCCGGACCTCGGCACCAGCGGGAGTAGTTCAGCGGCAGAACGTCTCCTTGCCATGGAGAAGGTCGCGGGTTCAATTCCCGTCTCCCGCTCAAGGTTGGCCTGAAAAAGGCCGCCCAAAAATGATAGATACGTTAAAAATAAGTCGCCAATTTGGGTTGTTAATGATTGTTGCGATTGGTTTTCTGGTTGCTCCCAATAGCGTCGGCACAACAGACATTACCCTTAATCATGGATCTGTTGATGCCTGGGGCGATTTTTTGTTGACCGATAACAACAGTTTGGACATTTTAGACTCTCCTCTTGCTCTTGATACGGTTGAGAAATTTGATGTTATTATAACCGCCTATTCTTCTTCAATTTGGGAAACATGGGGATGCCCTTATACCACCGCCTCCAATACTCATGTTCGAGACGGTATTGTCGCCAATAATATGCTTCCTTTCGGAACCAAGGTTCGGTTCCCTCAATTATTCGGAGATAAGATTTTTATTGTCGAAGATAGAATGCATTCCAGAAAAGGAGATTATCATTTTGATATTTGGTTCGCCTCTCGGGTTGAAGCTCTTCAATTCGGAGTTAAAAGAACTTTTGTTGAAATTGTTGAAAGCTAAATTTTTAAACAAAAAACCTCTCTTTTTAATCGAGAGGTTTTTATTGTGCCGAGGGCGGGACTCGAACCCGCACGACCTTGCGGTCAAAGGATTTTAAGTCCTCATTGTCTACCGGTTCCAA
This sequence comes from uncultured Candidatus Saccharibacteria bacterium, assembly GCA_964639775.1. Taxonomy (GTDB): domain Bacteria; phylum Patescibacteriota; class Minisyncoccia; order Minisyncoccales; family UBA1441; genus CAZXEI01. The sequence continues at coordinate 912 of CAZXEI010000014.1, read as the reverse complement.
CACCTCGGCTTGATTGATAAGTCCTCTTCCCTAAAATCAATTTTGCCATAAAAAATATCTTATGGCAATGTTTTTATTAATAAAGACGAAGGGCATGTGCCGATAAAATCATTGCGCTTTCAAGGCACCTGCGGGCATCCGAGGCGGGCGATTGCCAAAGACAGAAAAATAAACTCCTCATGATTTCAGAAAAGTTGATTTTAAATGATTCTTCTGACGGCAAAGAATTTGTTTCGCTCAAAGCATTAAGACGCCATTCTTCGTTAGCAACGCCATTCTTTAAGGAATCAATTTCTGATAATTCCTCCTCCGAGAGAGAACTTTTTTCTAAAGAAAAACCGCTTTTAAAAGAAAAATATGTTGCTATTTTTTCAGCTAATTCAGAACGATTAATTTCCAATCCAAACTCCTGGAGAGAGCCTAGTGGGGCAATTAATTTTTGCCAAAGATATTGGCCAGGCTTTAAATTTTTAAACATTATTTTTTTCTGACCATCATCTAAAGATAAATTAAGATAAAGAATAATATTGTCGTTTTCTCCATCAATTCGGCCTACTTGTTTCACGCGCCAACCAGATCTAACAAAAAAAAGATGATGTATCTCCTGGATGTTTAGATCGCTCAAGACATTTTTAACGCCGAGAATCCAATGACCAATAAGCCTTTCTCTTTCCTCCAACGATAAATTGGGATAATAAAAATGAATGACCATCACTTGGTCATTAGCTAAAATAATCGGACATGCTTTTTCTCGATTCTCTGTCGGATAACGAAAAACCTCATCGATCAATTCTTCTGCTTTTTGCAAGTCTTGTTCCGCTGGTCGATTCCCCCAAAAAATATATGCCGGCCTATCTGAAGTATAGGAAAAAATTAATGGTTCCTTAAGCATCATGCTCGTCGGCATACTAT
>CAZXEI010000013.1:0-8321 GCA_964639775.1 uncultured Candidatus Saccharibacteria bacterium | reverse complement strand
TTCTAAAGAGATACCCGTTGGTGGTGTTATTTCAAAAGTCACCAACACTTCCTCGTTAGGATTAGGTTCCCGATCTAAATGAAGATAAGAATATTTCATAAATTTAAGAGAATAACCACGGACAGACTTTTTTAACTTCTTCTCCGATTTGTTCGGGAGTAATAATCCCTCGTTCCGTGACGTAACCAGTTAACATTTCCGCAGGAATTCGGTCAAAAGCATAATTAATTATATTTAATCCTCGAGGAGGATTTTTCCAAATCTCCGATGAAGGACGTTTTTCAATCTCGATTCTAGTATCGGGATGAAATTTCATTAAAGAAGCCGCCGAATAAACGGGAATATTGGCCTGTTGAGCGGCCAAAGCCATGCCATAGCTTCCTATTTTATTAACTATAGATCCGTCAGCTAAGACAGCATCGGCCCCTATTAAAAATAATTCCATTTGATAGTCTTCGCCTGAAGCTGTGGAAATGAAAAAGGAACCGGACGAATCAGTTACCATTGTAACCGGAATATCTGCCTTAATTAATTCTTTGGCTGTAATACGTCCTTGGAAAAGAGGCCTTGTTTCGGTATTAAAAACCTCAAAATCTAAACCTGATTTTTTCCCGGCTAATAAAATATCAACCACTGTCGAGGAACGACAATGAGTAAAGATTTTCTTTTTCCCTTTAAGTATTTCTTGCCCAAAAGAAGCAATATCTTCTTTGGCTTGAACAATTGAAAGCAAGAAATCAACCACTTGTTTTTCAAGACAGTTTCTGGCCTGAATAACATTTTCAACTTCTTGGAAATTTTTAAACCAAAGAACGCTCTTAACAGCGTTGTCAGCTAATGCTTCAGTTGGTCGAGCTGATCTTAATTTGTCGGCCGCTACTTGAACTTTTCTCAACCATTCTTCTTTGCTTTTGGCCGGAACGGCTCGGCCATACTTCTTCAACTCCAAAAGAGTGGCCTCAGCCACTGCTGTTGCTCCTTGAATTTCAATATTCTTAATTCTTTGATAAGTCTTTTCTAGACTAGCTCGAAACATCTTTCAGAACAGTATTTTATTAGTCTTGTTTGAAGTCAGAAGCGAAGGCTCCGCCTAATAAAAGGACAGCGCCCAAAGCTATTCCTCCGACAAAAAACCAAAAAAGCCAAACAGGAAAAACAGACCGATCCCCCACTGATAAAATTAATAAAGGCACTCCGAAAACAATCATGAAAAAAGCTCCTAACGAAGATAATTGTTTGCGAGCCCCAACAATACCAGCATATTTAAAATCTTGCTTTTCTTTTGACATATTATTTTAAATTATTTTTGATCGAACTAATCTAAATATAACACAAAAAATGCCAACCGCCAATTAGCGACGAAAAGCACAAATTAAACGAAAATCGCAATAACGACAGTGAAAACCTGGCGTTGCTTGAAATTCTCCCTTCTTAATGTTTTCAATAATTTTATTTATCTTATCCTCAATTTTTTTAAGATCAGAGCTAGATCCGATAAAAGAAAGTATTTTATCATCTGTAAGATAATAGAAAGAAAGCTTAACTGGAGTAAGCTTTAAAATGTTTTCAGCTGCTAATTGATAGATTAAAAGTTGTTCTTTGTTCTCAGATGACAATCTGGCTGGAGTGCGTCCTGTTTTATAATCGATTAACTCGACCCCTCCTTCAATTTGATCAACCCTGTCGATTTTTCCTTTGAATTTATGCCCAGCTACATTTCCTGATAACTTTTTTTCAATCCAAGGAATCCCATCCTTGACGTAAATCAAAGGATTTTCCTTTTCTAGCCTTCGATAAAATTTTTTCAAGCAATCCAATCCTTCTTTTTTGAATTGACGTCTTTGGCGCTCGTCTCGATACCAATCGTCAATCCAATTATTTTTATATGCTTCCTGTAACTCATCCCAACCAACTGGTTTTTGAGAAGAGGTCCGATTCATCATAAATTCAGCCAACGTGTTATGTATCGTATCTCCAAAACTTCTCTCGGGACTCCCTTTTGTCGATATTTTCAGAATATGAGCCAATTTATATTGCCAAGGACATTTTTGAAAGGCAGCTAATTGAGTATAAGAAAATGATTCAGGAAGATGATTGTCTTTTTCTGATTGTTTCGGTCTCTCGCTTTCAATTTTTCTTATCTGTTTTGATTTCTTCTCTTCAGCCGAAGAATCTAACCCCGTTTCAACCAAGAACCGAGAAGGCTTTCTTTTTCTAACTCCTCCACGATCATCCGACCAACTAAAATAAAGACCCTGACGAGCTCGTGTCATGGCAACAAAAAACAACCTTCGTTCTTCTGATAATTGTTCATTCTTTCTTTCTTCTTGATCAAACCAGGGAATGGAATCTTTCTTATACCTAGCCGGGAAAACTTGATCAACCAAGTCTGGTAAGAAAACATAATCAAACTCAAGTCCTTTGGCGCTATGAATGGTCATCAACTTTACTGCCTCTACCTGTTCTAAGGATAAATTCTCTCCTCCGCCTATACGATCCCACTCCACTTGATCTAAAAAATAAGGCAAGTCTAGAGCAGAATAATTTTGATCAAATGAATCAAGTCGGTCTAAAAACCATCTCAAAGAATCTGCTTCTATTTTTGACGCTGAAGGTAACCAGTCACTCAAATAACCAGAATCTTCCATAAAATTCAAAATCAGAAGGCTAAGAGAATTTGTTTTTACGTCTAGCCATTCAATTATTCTCTCAAGCGTAGCCACGCTTTCCTTAGGCATTATTTTTAGAGCAGATTTATTTTTTAAAATTTCAGCCAAAGAGCATCCTTTTCGATTTTTATAATCAATGAGAGCGTCCCTGTCTTCATTTTTTAATTTCCAGCACGAAAAATTAAGATAGCGGTAAAAAGCCACGTCGTCATAACGATTAACTCGAAGAGTTAGATAGGCCAAAAGATCCAAAACAATTGATTGTCGATAAACTTCACCCGCTATTAAAGATTGAACCGGCACGCCTTCCTTCTCAAGAGCTTGCCCGAAAGTTTTAATCTGTTCATTGGTTCGGGTTAGAATTGCGATATCAGAAAAATTAACCTTCTTTTTGATTAATCTTTTGATTTCATCAATAATCATTCTCGCCTCTGAAAAACGATCAGTAAAATGCCAAACTTTAATCATCCCTTGATCAAGACGAATTGCCTTAAGTTTTTCTTGATTAATTCGACCGACATCTTCGTTCTGCTTAATAAAATGGTAACTTAAATCAAGTAAGTTTTGACTCGATCGATAGTTTTTCTTTAAGGATATCTTTTTCGCATCTGGATAGTCTTTCAGAAATCTTTCCACATTCCCATAATAAGCACCACGCCATTGATAGATAGTTTGGTCAGCGCTGGCACAAACCATAATGTTTTTATCAGGTTCCGATAATAATTGAGCTAAATTATATTGAATTTTATTAGTATCTTGAAACTCGTCAATCAAAAGATGTTTAATTTTATTCTGATATTCTTTGAGCAAGCCTGGCCGCTCCCTCAGTAATTGATAGGCATAATAAAGCAAGTCACCGAAGTCTAGAGCTCCATTCTCAAGCAAAATTCCCTGATATTGACTATAGGCCTTAGCCAATTCTTGCCTCCTCGCCAATTCTTCTTTATCCGGATTCTTATCTTTAAAATGTTTTAAATAATCTTCCGGACCGATGCCATCGTCTTTACATCGACTGAAATGATTGATCAAATTCGAAATCAGAAAAGCGTTCCCGCCTCTAGGTCGATAATATCGAAACTTAAATCGATTCCAATTTTTATCTATTAAAATTTTCAGATCGCCATTAGTTAAAACCTTAAATCGCCCCGGCAAGCCGATATCAAGAGACTTCTCCTCAAGTAAATGCTGGGCAAAGGCATGAAAAGTGTAAATCGGCAAATCTAAATATTCATCCGGAAAAAGATTTTCCACTCTTAATCTCATTTCTTGAGCCGCTTTTTGACTAAAGGTCAAAGCTAAAATCTGATCTGGGTTGAAAGATTTTTTTTGAATTAAATAAGCCAAATGACGAGTTAAAAGAGTGGTTTTGCCTGTTCCCGGTCCGGCTAAAATCAAACATGGACCAGATGTGTGGCAAACAGCTTTTTTCTGATCTTGATTTAAGTTACGAATAAAATCGGACATTTTGATTTGACCTTGATAATTTGAATCTTGGTTTTATAATAAATGCAGAGCAATATGCTCACTTAAAGGAGGTGGGGATGTGATATTTCCACGGACAGAAGTGCTTAGGCAACAAAGGCGCGTGAATCGTCGCAAGATGTTTCCTCTCCCGGGAGCTCGTCTAAACAGGCGCAAACTGGTAAAGAAATTCCGCAACCAAGATCGATGCTTCCCTCAAGAAGCAACCGACGATGATCCGCCTAAAAGTTCTTCTCGTTTGTGACGAGGGCCCAGTTGGGCCCTTTTTTCTTATTGGTCAATCTGAAATCCTATCTCTTGTTTTTTATCTTCTTCAACTTTAATCTCGCCAAATTTTTCTTCATAATGACGAAGATTTTCCTGAAGAGCCGATATCATTTCCTTTAAACGAGATGGCGAAGTGATTATTCTGGCGGCTACGATGCCTTGAGGCGGGGCCAAATGAGCAAAATCAATGACAAAAGAATCTTTTTGATGAAAGACTCTCATTGCATTAGCATAAGACCCTTTCAATTGATCGTCGTTTATTTTTAATTTTATTGTTTGAGATTTTGAATCCATAAATTAATAATTAATTATTGTTGACCAAATAATTCTTTGGCTTCTTTTTGTATTTTTTCAGCTAAGTTTTTAGAAATACCCAATTTCTTGAAATCAGCATCAAGAACATCTCTAGCTAACATAAGCTTGTTTTGACAAAATATGTCCATCAACTTAGTCGAAGACAGAGAAGGTAATATTGTGATCGGATAAATTCCTTCTTCGTCGATCATTTTTTCAATCCCCCTTCTAGCCGGGTGCTTCCAGCCCCACAGAGCTTTATCGATGCAATTAAAATATCGAATTGCTTCTCGGGTAAATTCTGTATTAGTGACTAAGATTGGTTTGACTCTTCTCCCCTCTTTTATTTTTTTGGCAACAAAATTTCCTCCTTCTAAGTCGTCAAACCTAGACGCATAGAGCAGAGTCACCGGCAAATCAACTTTTGCTCCTCGTTTATTGTGATACTTGCATTCTCCTAAATAAATCATTTGGTCATTCCAAGCCAAAAAATCAACCTCATGCGTAACACATCGCCCTTTTATTTTAGTCCCTACCTTGATCTGGAACCCCTGGCTTTCAAAAATTCGACCAACATAATTTTCAAAAGGGAAACCTGTCGGACCAAGGCGCCTCATCGCTTCAGGCAAACTGAAACGCATAGCCATCCCCGCATCTATTTTATGTAAAAATTGTCTAACTTTTTTACCAATTTCAGCCGTATCAACTTGATTGCTCGCCTCAGACATTATTTGGTCGGCTATTTCAACTGCCACTTCCCTAGCCGCTCCAACTCTTCGAGCTGAATCATAGATACTCTTCCAAGAAAAAAACTCCTCTTCGCCACTCGATTTAATAACTGTTTTCTTTTTTTTCATAAAGCAATAGAATTAATGAAAGCGCCGGCAAAACACAATCCGGCAAAAACAAGCGCCCACCAAAAAAAGTTTATTTTCTGACTTAACTTTAGCAATAAATTAAGAGTAATCAAACCAAACAAGAAACTGGTGATTAGGGCCGGCCAAGCTTGATAGGCCAGACTAGGCGTTCGTAAAGTCAAATAAAAACTCGATGCTAGCGCTACCGGAACAGACATCAGATAAGACGTTTTTAAAATCTGAGCCGGGCTAAGTTTGCCCAAAGAAAGTCCAAAAATGGTTCCGCCCGATCTTGAAAAACCAGGGATAACTGATAAGCCCTGGAGAAATCCTCCAATATAAGCTAATTTACCAAACGACCATCCTCGATCGCGCCGAGTTCGATGCAACCAAGCTGTAATTAAAAGACCAATACCTGTTACAATCAAGAGCATTGACCCAACCGTTGTCAGGCGAATTAAATGGTAAAGAGGAAAACCAATTGCCAAAGAGATTGTTGTCGTAATAATTAAAAATTTCAATAATATTGGATTTTTAAAACTGATAATTTTTTTCCAATCGCGGCGAAAATAAAATAGAACGGCACAAGCCGTTCCTAAATGCAAAAAAATAGCCGCATCTATTTCGTTTATTCCAATTTGAGTAAATCGGCCTAAAATAGCGACTGCTCCTTGGCTAGAAATAGGCAACCATTCCGTAATTCCCTGAACAATTCCCAGAATTAAATATGACCACATACTAGAGATAGTATAGCTTAAACACCAAAACCCGTCTAACTATTGTCATCTTGATAATAAAAAAAATGTCCCCTAGAAGAAAACCCGAAGGCAATCAACCAAAGGACATTATCAGTATAGCCGCTAAGATTTTTTTGTCAAGTCAATTAACAGAAATTATTTTTCTTCCAAGATAAAAGTGGCTGGACCATCATTTATCAAATCAACTTTCATCATTTTCCCGAAACGACCAGACTCTATTTTTAGCTTACTTGTCTTCCTTAATTCTTCGAGAAACAATAGATAGAGCTCTTCTGCTTTCACAGGATCGGCTGCTTTAATAAAACTAGGCCTATGCCCGGAGGATGTATTAGCGCAAAGAGTAAACTGAGAGACAACCAGTATTTCTCCCCCAACATCAATGACACTGAGATTGCTTGCCTTATCTTGATCGGGGAAAATGCGCAAATTGATCAAACGTTTCGCTAGATGCTCAATTTGTTTCTCCTGATCGCCTTCTTCAATTCCCAAAAAGACCAGCAATCCTTGACCGATTTGGCCTACTGTCTGTTCGCCAATAATTACTCTTGCTTTTTCAACTCGCTGAACAAGTAACTTCATTGATTTCCTTTCGAAGAGTTAGCCCCGGACGTTCCCGTGCTTTCCTGCTTTTCTATTCGATTTTGAGACTGTATTTGGGCGCTCTCTTCAATCTGTTTGTTCAGCTCTTCTCTAACTTGGTTCTGGATTCTTTGAATGGCTGGAACTTCTGAAACCGGTAAAAGCTCTTGGCTGGCTTGGATTCTTTGTTGGCTTAATTGGCGCAATCTTTCAGATGATATTAAGGCCTGGTCTAGCCCATCTTTGGCCTCTTGAGGAGCCATTTCGTAAATTTGCTCGATGGCCTCAACCGCTTTCTGGCCAACTTGCATTAACGCCTCTCTATCTTCTCCATCAAAATCGGAATCAGAATCTGATTCCTGCATTAGCTCTTCTCCCAAAAGAGCGTATCTTTCGTATTCCAAGCTGAGCGCATCGATCAATTTTTGATGCAAAGATAGACATTCTTCGTCGTTACGACATTCTTCTTCCATGTTGCGAACTTGTTTCTGAAGCTGCTCTATACGTCCCAGGGCCGCCTGCGCAAAATCACCTTGAGCTTCGGTCCATTGATTTTGTTCTCGACGCCTTTGTAAGCTCTCAACTTGAGCATTAACGGCTTCAAGGCGAGCTTCCCACAACCTCTCTCTTAATTTAGGCATCTCTAAAGAGTCGGCATCCAGTTCATCCATTTGATTTATCGCTTCAAATTGCCATTGGTTGGCTTCAATTTCCTTTTGATTTTGAAATTGTCGCAATCCTTCGTTGTAATCTTCCCAGTCACTTAAAACGAGCATGGCTTTTGATTCGTCATTTTCTCCAATTTCTGTTTTTAAGCTATTTAGCCGATTGTTTATTATCTCTTGATAGGCAATTAAGGCTTCTTCTAAATTATCTTCGCCTTTTATCTCAATTGTTTCAATTTTACCTCGACGAAGAATTGAGCGAGCATCTTCTAATTTCATTTTTGCTTCTTCGGGAACTTGCTCGTTTAAAATCTCTAAGATATCCAAATGTTGATCAATATTATTGCTTAATTTATTAATCAACTCTTCTCCGGCACCAATACGAATCATTAATCGATTAAGCGTTTCTTGTTGATTTTGATATCGCTCACTCGCCTTTTCAATTTTACGAACTATCCCCTTTTCGGTAACAGCTTCTAACTCTGACAATCTAAGTGAGCTTAAAAACTGATGACGTTCTGCTTTTGCCTCTGAGCCGAACGTGAATAATGTCTTGATGTTCTCGCCTAAAATTTTAAAAGGATAAATTATGCTGCCCGGAAGAACCCCCGGATCGGGTAGAACATTTTCTGCTTCTTCGGCAAAAGAAAATAAGTTAAAACTAAGCATCAAAAGGAGAAAAGAGAACAATATGATCTTTTTATTCATAGTATTATTTAAAAATTAATCTATTTAAAGTTTATACCTTTT
>CAZXEI010000012.1:0-8636 GCA_964639775.1 uncultured Candidatus Saccharibacteria bacterium | reverse complement strand
CAGAATTAAAAGATTAAAGTTTTTGTAAAATGGTGGAAGCAACTAAGGTCTCTAAAGCGAAAAAACAGAATTTAAAATATATTCAAGCAACCGGGCGTCGTAAAACAGCGGTAGCGAGAGTGCGTATTTATCCCGGTTCTAAGAAAAAAGGATTCTTAATTAATGATAAAAAAATATCTGAATATTTTCAGATTTTATCTCATCAAGAAAAAATATTATCTCCTTTAAAAAAAGCCGGATTGGGAGAAGAATTTCCAATTACTGTCGTTGTAAAAGGTGGCGGTATCTCAACTCAAGCCGAAGCGATAAGACACGGTTTATCTCAAGCATTGGTCAAGCTAGATCAAGAATTACGCTTAACCCTTAAAAAAGCGGGCTATTTAGCAAGAGATCCGAGAATGCGTGAACGTAAGAAATTTGGGTTAAAAAGAGCTCGGCGGGCTCCTCAATGGAAGAAGCGTTAAAATTTATCTTTAAGTAATGCTTAAAGAAATCATCGATAATTTTTATTTGGAAAACAATAAGGAAAATTATGCCCAAAAGAGATTTTATGTTACCGATGCGGGGAAGTGTCCGAGAAGTGTTTTCTTTAAATTTAAACAAGCTCCTTGCCGCGATCTAGAACCGAGGATTTTAAGATTATTCGACCATGGAAATTATATTCATGAGTTGATTATAAAAGCTCTTTCCGGGCAAAATGTTTTAAGAGGAGATGAGATTAATATTCCAGCCAATAATCTTATTTCTGGCCGAGCCGATGCTTTGATTCAAGTCGAAGGACGAGATTATGTCGTTGATGTAAAAAGTATCAATAGTATGAGTTTTCGGACATTGAGTGAGCCTTCTGAAGAGTACATTTATCAGCTCCAGCTTTATCTTCATTTTTTTCAAATTGATAAGGGAATCCTTCTTTATGTTAATAAGGACACACAAGGTTTAAAAGAATTTCTAATAGATTACGATTCTTCTTTGTGTCATAAGCTTCTTGATGATTTAGAGAAGCTAGGTGCTAAAATTCAGGCCGACCAAGTACCAGTTAGATTGGAAAACTGGCCAAGTAATGGTCAATGTCGTTATTGTCCCTATAAAGAAGTATGTTCGATGATCGGAGCAGATGAAGTGAGTTGGAATGATTTTAAAGAAAGAATAGCGGCTCACGAAGAAGGGATCAAAAACGGTGAATCCAAAAGACAACTTTTATCTTAATTTTAATATTTTAAAACAGGCTTAAAGGCCTGTTTTTGTTATTGACATAATTATCATATTGTTTTATTATGAAAATGTCTTAGTTCGTGAAACAAGGAGGTTACATTGAATACTTGGGCTTGTAATTCAGGATCCATGGTTTTTGTCTGCAGCAACAGTGCAGATGGAAACATGAGAAATGAAGAGGCCAAACAGAGAGTTTTTCTCGAAAGAATAGAAGCCCCGACAGGAGCTCATCTTGTCCCGGTCGTTGGTGGCAAGAGAGCAGTTGTCCGAGTCGTATCTCGACCAGGGAGGATAAGGGCAGATGCTCTTATCGCAAAACATCGACAATTCAGATTGACAATGCTTCCGGGTGATTGTCCGCCGATCGTCATGATAGACGAAAAGGCTTCAATGATGGCTCTTTTGCATGGTTCTCGGGATGCTTTAGAGCGACGGGTCATTCAAAAAACACTCAGAGCTTGGTGGGAAAACGGAGCCGACGTAGATCGCACGAAGGCTTTTGTTGGGCCGGGGATTAGGGCTTGCTGCTATCGGTTTCCACCAAGCCTCTCCAGGAAGAAGCTATTGCAACGTTGGCCTCCGGAGCACACCTTCAAAATTCCTGCACTGTTTGGGGATGACCACTGGGCGATTGATCTTCAGGGCTTCATCAAAGGTCAGCTGGAGAAGAGAGGTGTCCGGACAACGGTTTCAGATGTATGCACTTGCTGTTCTCAAGAAAACGGTGAGTTTATCTTCCCATCTCATCGAAGAGGTGGAGATTCGGCGGTTTTGGAGAGTCGTTTTCTGGCGACAGCTTGGCTCAAATAGAAAAACGTGAAGGGGGTATGGACTTGTTGACATCGGTGATGTCCAACATCCAGCCCCCTTTTTTCTATTTGCGCGGACAATGTTTTTAAGCTAATATTAGCTAGTTAATTTATTGTAATTATGGCAGAAAAATTCATTATTTATGGTAATAAACCATTAGAAGGGGAGATTACAACAAATGGTTACAAGAATGCGGCAGGGGCAATATTGATTGCGACTTTGTTGACGGATGAAGAATGTATTGTGGAAAATATTCCTTTGATTAACGACGTTAAAGACATTATTGGTGTTTTGGAAGGCTTAGGAGTTGAAACCGAATGGCTTAACGAAAATACTTTGAAAATGAAAAACGGATCGCTTGATCCGGAAAAAATGGACTTTGATCGAGCTCGTAAAACGAGATTATCGGTTCTTTTTATTGGAGCGTTATTAGCTCGTCTAAAGTCATTTAGAATCGCTCGTCCAGGCGGAGATAGAATTGGCTTAAGGCCAATTAGCACACATTTAGAGGCATTGAAAGGATTGGGAGCAGAATTCAGACAGGAGGGTGATTTTTATTACTTTAAAGGAGAAAATCTTAGAGGAAACAAAGTTGTTTTGCAAGAATTTAGCGTTACGGCAACAGAAAATTTGATTATGGCTTCTGTCTTGACCCCAGGAGAGACAATGATAAAAGGGGCAGCAGCTGAGCCTCAGGTACAGGATTTAGTATCAATGCTTCGAGATATGGGTGCTGATATCGAAGGGATTGGAACTCATGATATTAAAATAAAAGGAGTTGCCAAACTGAATGGTGTTAAACATAGAATAATCCCCGATCCATTAGAAGCGGGAACATTTATGGCCGCCGCTGCCGCAACACCTGGAACGGTTATTATTAAAGACGTGATTCCTGAACATCTAACTTTATTCTTAGCAAAAATGGAAAAAATGGGAGTTGATTTTGAGATAGAGTCGGATGCATTGCTAGTAAGGCACTCTGCCAATTTGAAAGGATTAAAATTACAGGCGCTCCCTTATCCTGGTTTCCCAACGGATCTTCTTCCATTAGCAGTTCCTTTATTAACGCAAGCTCAAGGCAAAAGCTTAATTCATGATCCTCTCTATGAAAATCGTCTTCGCTATACTGGAGAACTAAGAAAGATGGGGGCAGATATTGAGATGGTGGATCCCCATAGAGCCTTTGTTTTTGGCCCCACTCCTTTAACGGGAGTTACTATTGAGTCGAGTGATATTAGAGCGGGAGCTGCTCTAGTTGTGGCCGGATTAATGGCCGAGGGCATGACAACGGTTGAGGGGGTTGATCAGATCGATAGGGGGTACGCTGACATAGAAGGAAGATTAAATAAATTAGGGGCTGATATTCGCCGGATTAATGAATAAAATGTTTTCTCGTAAAATTGCAATTGATTTAGGAACAGCTAACTCTTTGGTTTTAGTCCAAAAGAGAGGTGTTGTTATTAATGAACCCTCAGTGGTTGCTGTTACGCCAAGAAATAATAGTGTTTTAGCGGTTGGCCTAGAAGCTAAGCAAATGATCGGACGGACGCCCGAAGAAATCAAAATTTACCGTCCAATGAGAGATGGTGTTATTGCCGATTATCGAGTAACTCAATCAATGATTAAGTATTTTATTGATAAAGTAAGTGGGCCATTTGATTTTATGAAACCGGAATTAGTTATTTCTGTTCCAGCTGATATTTCTTCAGCCGAAAGAAGAGCAGTGATTGAAGCAGCTTTAAGCGTGGGGGCCAGAAAAGCGTATATTGCCAAAGAACCTATTTTGTCAGCCTTAGGATCAGGTATTCCGATTGATTCATGTTCGGGTCATATGATCGTTGATATAGGAGGAGGTACGTCAGAAGTGGCGGTGATCTCCCTCGGGGGGATAGTTACCTGTGCTTCAACCAGAGTGGGGGGAGATAAGATGGACGAAGCGATTATGGCTTATGTTAAAGATAAATATAATTTAGCGATAGGTGTTCAAACCGCCGAAGAAGCTAAGAAAAAAATTGGAATTGCTCGTCCAGAGAAAAAAGAAAGATTTTTAGATATAAGAGGGCGAGATATGACCAGCGGCCTGCCTCGAGATATTAAAATTTCTTCTAATGAAGTCAGAGAAGCGGTCGCAGAAGTTTTAGAAGAAATTGCCCGCTCGATTCGAAATGTTCTGCGTGACACTCCACCAGAGCTTTCAGCGGATATTATGAATAAGGGAATTATCCTAGCAGGAGGAGGCGCTCTTTTAACAGATATAGATCGTTTCATCGCCGAGAAAGTAAAAGTACCCACTTTTGTTTCAGAAGAACCTCTTTTTTCAGTTATTCGCGGTTTGGGGATAGTGCTTGATAGCTTGGAGGTATATAAAAAAAGCATTGTCGGACGGAAATAATGATAGCGGTCCATGATACTCAAAAAAAATTCTTATTACAGTCTCTGAAATTAAAGAGATTGTCTCATGCATATATTTTTAATGGCGAAGAGGGAACAGGGAAAGATGGCGTAGCTGAATGGTTTTCTGAAAAATTAAAGAGCGAAGTTAAAGATTCATGGGATTTTCAATGTTGGCAAGTTTATCCTGAGCATCCAGAAGGGGGAGGGAGAGGTTCGATTAAAGTTAATCAGATAGAAAAAATCAAAGAGAGAACCAGTTTGAAACTTAGTCGGAATGGTTATCAATTGGTAATTATTCATGGAGCTGAATTAATGAATTTTACAGCTCAAGATGCATTGTTGAAAGTTTTAGAAGAACCAAAGAACAGAACCATTTTTATTCTCTTGGTTGACGCTCTTCATCTTTTAAGAGACACTATCAGGTCAAGATGCCAGTTGATTCATTTTTCTCCGTTGAATTTTATACAATCGATTGAGTGGCTAAGCAATTTTGATTTAGAAAAAGAAAAAGCGTTAGAAATTGCTTTAATGGGTCAGGGTCGAATTGATATTATGCTTGAATTAAAAGATAATCCTGACGTGCTTACGAAAAGATTAGAACGGTGGCATGAATTTCAGAAAATCCAGGAAAGTCCTTTGTACCAAAGATTTGACTTAGCGGAAAAGATTTCACAGAGCAGAGAATTAGTGGATCAATTTTTAACTCAATGGTTGGTTTACTTAAGATCTATAATAATAATAAAAAGTTTTGACATCGAAGCTTATTCTGAAATTTCGGCTAAAGCAGATTTCTTGACAATAGCTAAAACAGCCGAAAAAATAGATAAAATTGAGAATTTATTTAAAAATGTTAGTCTAAATAAGAAATTAGCTATAGAACAAGCCTTAATTTAATTTATTCTTAATGACTATGCCTAGCTTGAAAACAATTGATAATATTAAAATTCAATTAGAAAAAACAATTGATTTCTTCCAACAAGAGATCAATAAGCTTCATGCTTCTAGAGTAACGCCATCTTTGGTTGATGGCATCAAAGTCCCGATTGCCGGACAAGATATGCCCATACAACAATTGGCTTCTATCTCGGTTAATGGGGGGAACCAACTTTTAATCCAGCCTTGGAGTGAGGAATATCTTCAACCTATTGAGCAAGCTATTCGTCAATCCAATCTTCAATTAAGCCCGGTAGTTGATCAAAAAATAATTAGAATTTCCGTTCCGGAACTTTCTCAAGAAAGACGAGAAAATTTAATTATTGTCGTTGGGGAAAAATCAAGCGAAGCGAAAGAAACAGTCAGGCATTGGTGGCACGAAGGGTGGGAAGAAATTCGTTCTGCTTTTGAGAAAGGAGAAATTGGAGAGGATGACAAGTTTCAGCTAAAAGATTCTTTACAAAAAATAATTGGCGAATATAACGATAAGATAGATGAAATTAAGAAAGATAAACAGGAAGAGATAAGAGGATAATATGATTTTATATTTTTTGATCGCTATTTTTAGTTTAGTAGCCTTGATTGCCATTCATGAATTAGGTCACTTTCTTTTAGCCAAAAGACTGAAAATAGAAGTAGAAGAGTTTGGATTAGGTTTGCCCCCTCGCATTTTTGGAAAAAAATTTGGGCGAACTTTTTATTCTTTAAATTGGCTTCCCTTCGGAGCTTTTGTTAAAATTCCGGCCCTGGAAGGAGATGAAAATCAGAGATCTAATAAAATACCCATTCGCCACAAGCTGGTTGTTTTTTTAGGAGGAGTAATGGCAACTTGGTTAATGGCTTTAATTATTCTTATATTTGTGGCGGGAATTTGGGGATTGCCTTTTGCGGCAACAGAAGGAGAATCGGCCATGCTTCAAATTGTTTCTATCCAAGAAAATTCACCAGCGGAAGAAGCAGGATTGGAATCAGGAGATTTTATTATCGCTGCCAATGACGGTCAAGAAACTTTATTTAGCCAAGTCAATGATTTTGTTTCTTTTCTTGACGGACACAGGGGAAAATCTATTGATTTAATAATAAAAAGAGGGAATGATATTATAAATTTAACAACGCACCTTCGTTTATTGGAAGAAAATGAAAAAGGGGCATTAGGAGTAGTTATCGCTCCTACGTCTTACCGCCAATATGCATGGTATCAGGCTCCATGGGCCGGGTTTAAAGCAACGATCTCTCAGACTATTGCCATTCCCGTGTTAACCGTTGGTGCTTTGGGCCAGCTAATTAAAGGGGAGAAAGTTCCGGGGGCGAGAGTAGTCGGTCCAATTGGGATAGTTCAATTGGCAGGAGAACGAGCAGAAAGGGGGTGGGATCAATTGTTGATGTTAGTTGCGATTATTGCTATTTATCTGACTATTTTTAACCTTTTACCGATTCCAGCCTTAGATGGAGGAAGAATATTATTTTTAGGGATAGAAAAAATAATAAGAAAAACTCCTAATCGTACTTTAGAGAATAAAATCAATTCTGTTTTCTTCTTTCTTATGATGATATTGCTTGCATTTATCAGTATTAAGGATGTTATCCATCTTTTCAGTTAAATATGAAAAAAGAGATTGTTGCCAAATCTAAAAATCTTTCAAAATGGTATACGAGCGTGATTCTAAAAGCAGAGTTGGCGGATTACGCTCCGGTAAAAGGATGTATGGTAATTCGTCCTTATGGTTATGCTATCTGGGAAGGAGTGCAAAATTTTTTAAAACCTATTTTTCAAAAAAATGGAGTTAAAGATGCTTATTTCCCGATATTTATTCCTGAATCATTTTTACAGAAAGAGAAAGATCACGTAAAGGGGTTTGCTCCCCATACAGCTGTTGTTACCATAGCCGGGGGTGAAGAATTGTCCGAAAGATTAATTGTTCGTCCAACTTCGGAAACGGTAATATACGAAATGTATCGTAAATGGACTAAGTCCTGGCGCGATCTGCCTATTAAGATTAATCAATGGTGCAATATTGTTCGCTGGGAAAAAAGAACATATCTCTTCCTCCGCACCTCTGAATTTCTTTGGCAAGAGGGGCACTGCGCTCATGCCACTCACGAGGAGAGCATAAAGACTGTCCAATGGGCTATAGAGGCCTATAGAAGCATGTATTGTGACTTAATGGCTATTTATGGGATAGTGGGCTATAAAAGCGAGTCAGAGAAATTTGTCGGCGCCGACCAAACATTGACCATTGAGGTTTTAATGCCGGACGGTAAATCTCTCCAGGCCGGGACATCTCATGATTTGGGTCAAAATTTTGCAAAGGCTTTCCAGTGGACAGTTCAAGACTCAGAGGGGGAAGATCTTTATCCTTGGCAAAATAGCTGGGGATTATCGACTCGTAGTATTGGTGGCCTTATTATGGTTCATGGCGATGACAATGGTTTATTTTTCCCGCCTCAAATTGCTCCAACTCAAGTAATTATTATTCCTATTTATAATAATTCCGATAAAGAAAGAATATTGGGATATGCTAAAGAGGTAAAAAAATGTTTAAAAAATATACGCACAGAAATCGACTTGAAAGACGGCGAGACGGCTGGTTTTAAATTTAACCATTGGGAAATGAAAGGAGTTCCTTTGCGCCTAGAAATAGGCATTAAAGAATTGGAAGGCGAATTTGTGACAGCAGTTAGAAGAGACAACGGAACAAAAAGCAAAATTGATAAATCTAAAATTTTAGAAGAGATAAAGTCTATGTTTGATGAAGTTCAGAAATCGGCCTTATTAAGGCATAAAGAATTTACAGAGAAGAATATGCACGAAGTTGATTCTTACGAGGAATTTAAAAAAATCATGTTGGATCAAAGAGGTTTTATTAAAGCCTTTTGGTGTGAAAATCCTGAATGCGAAGATAAGATTAAAAAAGAAACGAAAGCTTCAACTCGATGTCGTCCGATTGATGCCTCAGAAGAAAATGGAAAATGTATTTATTGCGGGCAGCCAGCTCGTTATCGTTGGATTTTTGGACAGTCTTATTAAATAGAAGTGATATAATATGAACATGAAGAATCTTTTTGAATATTTTTATCAAGACATTGCCATTGATCTAGGGACAGCCAATTCTTTGGTTTATGTTCGGGGGAAGGGGATAATTATCAATGAACCCTCAGTCGTGGCGCTTAATGAAAAAACAGGTCAGATATTAGCTATTGGTCAAGAAGCGAAAAGAATGGTTGGCCGGACACCTTCATATATAATCGCTTCTCGTCCTTTGGTTAAAGGAGTTGTTTCTGATTTT
>CAZXEI010000011.1:8418-8826 GCA_964639775.1 uncultured Candidatus Saccharibacteria bacterium | reverse complement strand
CACAAGCCAAAACTTGAGCAGCTGTTCCTGCTGAACGAACCATTCTGCCTCCTTGTCCAATCTTCAATTCTATGTTGTAAACAAGAGAACCAACTGGAATCTTACTTAACGGTAAGCGATGACCTTGTTTTAATCCAACTTTATCACCTGAAATTATTTTGTCACCTTTCTTCATGTGTTGTGAAGCCAGAATATAAGCCATCTCTCCATCTTCATATTTGATCAAAGCGATATAGGCTGTTCTATTTGGATCGTATTCTAACGCCATTACTTCCGCTGGGATATCGGTTTTATGACGTCTAAAATCAACCAATCGATATTTTCTTTTGGCTCCGCCACCTCTATGTCGAATTGATATCTTACCACCACTTCGTCCAGCATGTTTTTTCAGAGGACGCAAAAGTTTGT
>CAZXEI010000011.1:0-8408 GCA_964639775.1 uncultured Candidatus Saccharibacteria bacterium | reverse complement strand
AGCTCTTTCCGGCTCACACGCTTCATTCCTCTTCGACCGGGACTAGTTGGTTTGTAAACTTTCATTGCCATGATTTATAATCTAGCTGTTTTACGTAACAATTTCAATTTTTTCGCCCTTCTTTAGGGAAACAATCGCTTTTTTATAACCACTACGATAGCCTGAGCGGCCTCTTAAAGGTTTTTTCCGAGCGGGTTGGTTAATAATATTAACTGACACCACTTTCACTCTGTAAAGAGATTCCACCGCCTTTTTAATCTCTGACTTGTTAGCCCGGCGAGTAACTCTAAAAATATATTGATTGTTTTCTTGGAGAAGAGTACCTTTCTCAGAAATATGGGGAGAAACTAATAACAAATCAGCTAATTCGCTTTTACCAACATTAACTGGAGCTGCCTGTTTCTCGGGTTTATTATCGATATCTTTAACGACAATTTTTTCTTGAGTCGGCTTTTTCTCTTGGCCAGAATCTTCTTTTTTAAAATAATTCAAAACACTCATGATTTTTTGATAAATACTTCTTTCAACCCATTTAATCCTTCTTTTGTCAAAACAAGATAACGATAGGCTAAAATTTGCCAAGCTGTCAATTGATCAACAGGAATTATTTTTAATTTTGGTAAATTGCGGAAAGCACGCTTAATTTCTCTTTCTTTTTGTGAGATTACCAATAAAATCGACCCATCTAAAGATAACTTACTAATTATTGCCGCTGCTTCTTTTGTTTTTACTTCTTTCAGCAATATGTCTTCTATAACCACCACCTGCCCGCTTTTAGCTTTTTCAGACATGGCTCCTATCAACCCCTGTCGAGCCATACGGCGATTAATTTTTTGTTTAAAATTTCTTTCTCGAGTTGGGCCGAAAGTAATACCTCCGCCAACCCAAATTGGTGAACGGATAGAACCATGACGAGCTCGCCCTGTTCCTTTTTGACGCCAAGGCTTACGACCACCTCCACTAACTTCAGAGCGGTCTTTCGTTGAAGCCAAAACCAGTCTTTTATTTGCCTGTTGAGAAGTAACTACCTGGTGAATAAGTTCTGATTTAATAGATTGTTCGAAGATTTCTTTCGGTAAAACAACTTCTTTCGTCTTCTCCCCAGCTTTATTATAAAATGGTGCCTTCATGACCCTTGAATCATTAATAAAGAACGACGAGGGCCCGGAATGGCCCCTTTAACTACTAACAAATTATTTTCCTTATCAATATCAATGACTCGCAATTTTTTAATTGTTACCTGCTGATTACCCATCCGACCTGGCATATGACGTCCTTTGATAACTCTTTGAGGGAAACGAGATCCTACTGAACCAAGCGTTCTCACCTGTCCTTTGCCTCCATGACTTGCATTCCTCCCCGAAAAACCCCAACGTTTAACCGCCCCTTGGAAGCCTTTACCTTTTGATTGACCAATCACTTTGACCACATCTCCTTGATTAAAAGCATCAACTTTGATTTCGTCTCCTTTTTTCAAAGAAGTTTTTTCGTTCAATCGAAATTCTCTCTTGGTTCGAAAATTGTCACCTTTTTTGTCAAAGCCAATCTGGACAGCACTATAACCATCTTTTTGATCATCTTTCAATTGCGTAACCCAGCAAGGACCAGCTTCAATCAAACTAACCGGGATGACTTTACCATCCTGAAAAACTTGACTCATACCAATTTTTTTACCTAAAATGAATTTCATGTTTTTAACTGAAAACCGGGCCAAGCCCGGTCAAGAAGGACAACTGCGATTAAATCGAGTGCCCGCCTTTAAAGCAATCTAGCTTGCTTCAATCTTGATATCAACTCCGGCCGGAAGATTTAAATCTCGCAAAGCGTCAATAATATCGGCTCCCGGTTCCAAAATATCGATCAAACGCTTATGAACACGCGTTTCAAATTGTTCATGAGAATCTTCATGGACAAAAGCAGAACGATGAACCGAATATTTATGAATTCGGGTCGGCAAAGGAACCGGGCCAATAACGTCTACTCCATAACGTTGCGCTATCTTGACGATCTGACGCGTGCTGCTGTCTAGAATACGGTGATCGTAACCTTTCAGCTTAATCCTGATTCTTCTTTTAAAAGTGCTCGATTCCTTGGGCATTTAATCTGAATTACTTGATAATCTTAGTGACAACTCCAGCTCCTACCGTTCGACCACCTTCCCGAATAGCGAATTTCTGTTGCTCTTCAAGTGCAATTGGAGATTGTAAAACGACTTTCGCCGAAACAGTATCACCTGGCATAACCATCTCTGTTCCTTCAGCCAAAGTAACTTCGCCAGTCACATCTGTAGTTCGGATATAAAACTGAGGCTTGTATCCACTAAAGAAAGGCGTGTGCCTTCCTCCTTCATCTTTCGTCAAAACGTAAGACTCCATATCAAATTCAGTATGAGGCGTAATCGTTCCAGTTGCAGCTAAAACCTGACCTCTCTCAATTTCTTCTTTCTTGATACCTCTTAACAAAACACCCACATTATCACCCGCCTGAGCTTCGTCTAGTGTTTTATTAAACATTTCCAAGGAAACAACTGTCACCTTTCTGGTGTCTTTAATACCAACCAATTCAACTTCTTGGCCGGATTTAACCACTCCTCGGTCAACTTTACCAGTAGCAACTGTTCCTCGTCCTTCAATTGAAAAGACGTCTTCGACCGGCATCAAAAATGGTTTATCCATTTCTCTCACCGGATCAGGGAAATGTGCATCAACCGCATCTAGAAGTTCAACAATCGGCTTCATGGTTTCATCTTCGAGAGAATTAGCATCAAGAGCTTTCAAAGCTGACCCTCTGACGATTGGCGTTTCGTCCCCTGGAAATTCATACTTCTTCAACAGACTGCGAATTTCTTCCTCGACCAATTTAATCATATCTTCGTCATCAACTTGATCAACTTTATTCAAGAAAACAACGATTGAAGGCAGCCCAACCTGACGAGCCAATAAAATATGCTCTCGTGTTTGAGGCATAGGACCTTCGGCAGCCGAAACCACCAAAATAGCTCCATCCATTTGTGCCGCACCTGTGATCATATTTTTAATATAATCAGCATGACCCGGACAATCGATAAAAGCGTAATGTCTTTTTTCTGTTTCAAACTCTGTATGAGAAATAGAAATAGTTAAACCTCTCTCTTTCTCTTCGGGAGCTGAATCGATCTCACTGACACCCTTTTTAGTCCCTTGCAATCCTCGTAAAGATGTCGCCTTTAATATAGCCGCCGTTAATGTTGTTTTACCGTGGTCAACATGACCAATGGTTCCAATATTAAGATGGGGCTTTCCTCTAACAAATGCTTCTTTAGCCATTTTAAACTTTTAAAAATTTAATTTTAATTTTTTTAAACCATAATCCCCTCCTTCAAGCGAAATAATAGCAGATTGACGAATAACCGTCAACATTGGGTCTAGAGAGGCAAGTCATCAATCATCAAGGATGGTCTCTCTCTCGTTTCCTTATTCTCATCGGGAGCTTCTATCGAATAATCCAATTGGCCCGAAACGGGCTCTTTTCGATAGCTGCTTACGATTAAAGACGGATGTCCGTCGATTACAATCAATGCTCGCCCGCCACTCTCTTCAACAAATTTTCTAATTTCTCCCCAGTCCATAATTAACGTTTTCTTCCAGCGACAATCTCTTCGGAAATATGGCGAGGAGTCTCGTAATATTCTTTGAATTCCATTGTGAAATTAGCTCTTCCTTTGCTCAATGAACGCAAAGTTGTCGCATAGCCGAACATTTCAGCTAAAGGAACTTCCGCATCAATTACTTTTGTTTTCTCACGACTGAAGGTATCGATAATCTTCCCACGACGAGCGCTCAGATCTCCCATAACATCACCAAAAAATTCTTCTGGTGTTACTATTTCCACTTTCATAATTGGCTCTAAAAGAACTGGTTGAGCCTGTCGACTTACCTCATGGAAAGCTCGGCCAGCCGCAATTTTAAAGGCCATCTCCGATGAATCAACTTCGTGGAAAGAACCATCGTAAATCGTCGCCTCAACATCAATTACCGGATAGCCGGCTACGACACCCTCTCCCATCGCTTCTTTGATTCCTTTCTCAACAGCAGGAATATATTCTTGGGGGATAGCGCCACCCTTAATTATATTATTGAACTTGAATCCTTCTCCTCTTTGACGAGGAGTTAATCTGACACAAACATCACCATATTGACCGCGTCCACCCGATTGATGAATATATTGACCGCGTCCTTCCGCTTCAATCAAAATTGTTTCACGATAAGATACTTCCGGCCGGCCAACATTGGCTTCGACATTAAATTCACGTTTGACCCTGTCAATAATAATATCCAAGTGAAGCTCACCCATTCCTGAAATAATCATTTCATTAGTATCCGCATCGCGAGAAATTCTTAAAGTTGGATCTTCTTCGGAAAGACGGCGCAAAGCATTGTCAAGTTTATCTTGATCGGCTTTGGCTTTCGGTTCAACCCGAATAGATATAACTGGATCGGGAAATTCAATGCTCTCTAAAATAATTGGATTGTTTTCGTCGCACAAAGTATCGCCCGTTCGCGTGTCTTTCAAGCCCACTGTCGCTGCAATACCACCGGCATGAACCTCTTCCATTTCTTGACGATGATTTGAGTGCATGCGCAACAGGCGCCCAACTCTTTCTTTTTTCCCGGTTCGAGGATTCAAAACATAAGATCCTTGTTTTAAAACACCAGAATAGATACGAAAATAAGCCAAAGTGCCGACATAAGGATCGGCAGCAATCTTAAAAACTAAAGCTGAAAAAGGAGAATCTTCACTCGTTTGACGTCGAGCAACTTCTCCTTCTAAAGTCTGCCCTTCAACTGGTGGTAAATCGAGAGGGTTGGGCAAATAATAATAAACTGCATCTAATAAATGTTGAACTCCTTTATTCTTTAAAGCAGAACCACACATAACTGGCACGATCTTATAATTAAGAACTGCTTGACGTAATCCTTTTCTCAGCTCATCCAAAGATATCTCTTCGTTATTAAAATATTTTTCGATTAAATCACTTCTTTCAGCAGCGATTCTTTCAATTAGAATATCTTGATGGTCTTTAGCATCCGACATTAGCTCTTCTGGAATTTCGGCCTCGCGCAAAGGCTCTTTAATATCTTCCCCGAAATAATAAGCCTTCATTTTCATCAAATCGATGATTCCTTCAAATTTATCTTCTTGCCCGATAGGCAATTGAATCGGAATAGCTTTTTGAGTTAACTTCTTTTCGATTGAAGCCAATCCTTCTTTAAAGTTCGCACCCGTTCGATCAAGCTTGTTAATAAAGCAAATGCGCGGCATATTAAATTTATCTGCTTGGCGCCAAACTGTTTCTGATTGTGGCTCCACTCCAGCCACTCCATCAAAAACGATAACAGCGCCATCTAAAACTCTTAGAGATCTCTGAACTTCTACCGTAAAATCAATATGCCCCGGCGTATCAATAAGATTAATGCGACATTCGTCTTCAGGCTTATCGGTTGGTCGCCAATAGCAAGTCGTAGCCGCTGAAGTAATAGTAATGCCACGTTCTCTCTCTTGAGCCATCCAATCCATAATCGCCTCTCCTTCGTGGACTTCTCCAATTTTATGAGAAATACCGGTAAAGAAAAGGATCCGTTCGCTAACGGTTGTTTTCCCGGCATCAATATGAGCAATAATTCCGATGTTTCTTACTTTTTCTAAAGGATAATCACGTGACATAAACAAAAAATCAAACGGCTGTTTTAAAATCCGAGTTAATTAACAATATTACCTGGCGAAGTGAGCAAAGGCCTGATTGGCCTTAGCCATTTTATGAGTATTAATTTTTTTCTGAATGGCATTGCCTTCGCCTTTGGCAGCCGCCATTAATTCTTCCGCCAATTTTTCAGCCATCGGCCGACCCTTACCACTCCGGGTTACCTGAATCAACCATCGAAAGGCTAAAGTTTGCTGACGCTTCCCTTTGACTTCATGAGGTACCTGGTAAGTAGCCCCTCCGACTCGCTTCGATTTTACTTCTAATAAGGGTGATATCTGACGGATCGCTTCTTGAAAAACAACCAAAGGGTCTTGCTTGGTTTTATTTTTGATAATTTCTAAAGTTTGATACAAAACTTTGCGAGCTGTTTCTTTTTGCCCGCCAATCATTAGAGCGTTTATGAATTTTGATAATTCTACGCTTTGATAAACCGGATCCGGATTAATTTTTCGAAACTTAATTGTGGCCATAATTATTTCTCTTTCTTCGTTCCATACTTTGATCGACTTCTTGATCTTTTCTCAACTCCACTTGTGTCCAACGTCCCACGCACAATATGATAACGAACACCCGGGAGATCCTTCACCTTACCGCCGCGAATTAAAACAACTGCATGCTCTTCTAGGTTGTGTCCTTCACCAGGAATATAAGCCGTGACCTCACGACCATTAGATAGCCTAACACGAGCTACTTTTCTCAAAGCTGAATTTGGCT
The DNA here is from genome assembly GCA_964639775.1 of uncultured Candidatus Saccharibacteria bacterium. GTDB lineage: Bacteria > Patescibacteriota > Minisyncoccia > Minisyncoccales > UBA1441 > CAZXEI01. The sequence continues at coordinate 1,951 of CAZXEI010000011.1, read as the reverse complement.
TTTTAGGCGTAACGGTAAAAACCCGAACGCAAGTCCCTCTCTTAAAAGGAGAATCGTAATGCGATGGCCTATTTTTCAAATGATCAAAACCAAAAGCCAAAGCCCCTCTCTTTTTTTCTCTAGAGCCTGTCTTTCTTTTTTTCTTAACTAATTGATTGATTGTCGGCATAATACTCGCCAATAGTAACAAAAGAGAAATTAACTGTCAATAAAAAACACCCAACCCGGGTGTTCCGGTGATCATTCGGAACAATAAACTTACAATCGGTATTAACAGATTAAACAAAAACATAATAAAAATCAAGAGCAAAAACAAACTGTTTCTTTTCATAAATGTTTTTACTTTTTGAAATCGATCAGATAAAAAAGTAAAAAGAATATGAGAACCATCCAGAGGTGGGACAGGCATCAGATTGAAAATAGCTAATAAAAGATTAATCCAAACTATTACTTGAAAAAATAAATAAAGATTATCGGTGAAATTTGATTGTAAGTTAAAGCCGATTAACAAACGAAGCAACAAACCAAAAAAAAGAGCAATAATAATATTAGCCGCTGGTCCGGCCATAGAAACTTTAGCTTCACCGTAACGCTTATCTTTAAAATTAGAGGGGTTGATGGGAACCGGTTTGGCCCATCCGATGACTAAACCAGCATTAAACAATATCAGAAGCCCCGGGACAATAATTGATCCCAACGGATCGATATGCTTAACGGGATTAAGGCTTAATCGTCCCATAACTTTAGCCGTTGAATCTCCCAAATAATCAGCCATCATCCCATGGCTAATTTCATGAGCCATGACTGAAAATATCAAAACAATAAAAAAAATAAGATAAAAAAACAACTCCATTGCATTATTTCCAATAATGTTTTATCATTGTACCATTATGACTAAAGAATGCCAAATTTGCCAAAAAGAATCACATAAAGCCGGAAAGTGGGTTAAATTGAGAGGGAAATATAATCCGGGTGGCATAAGAAAACATAAACCGAACCTTCACTGGTTGACCTTAGACGGTCAAAGATTAAGAGTTTGCGCCCGGTGTTTAAAAAAATACTCGTCGAGTAAATAATTCTCGACGACGGGGTGTCGTATAATGGTTATTATCCAGGGCTGGGGGTCCTGTGACCCGGGTTCGATTCCCGGCACCCCGACTAAATAATATATGCTTTGCTAACACAATCTATAAGTTGGGTTGTTTTTGGTTCAAAAAATAGTTGAAGCAAGGCCGACGGGTTAAATGCTTATTGGATCTAGACGATAAAATATCACTATAAAGCATTGTGACTATTTATAGATATCGTGATTGCCGGCAATATGAAAAATAGCATTTCTGCTTTCGTCGAATTCAAAAACAATTCTGTAATTTCGATCGATAGAAAAAGAATACAATCCTTTTAACTTTCCTTTCAAATTGTGGGTACTTAATCTCTTGTCAAAAGGATCTTTCCTAAATATTTTTTCCTTTTCTTCGGCCCTTTCCTTAATTTCTTCTGGTAGTTTTCTATAACTTTTAGCGAACTCAACGGAATATATTATTTCCATAAACTATCTTAGATCCCTCAGGGAACTTAGAGATTTCCCTCCTTTGGTCGCTATTTCTCGCCTGCTTTCTTCTATGTCTTTAAGAGTTTTTTCTTCTTCCCACCTGCGAAAAAGATACCTAAAAAACTCGCTTTTGCTGGCAAAGCTGTTTTTTTCTACGGCCTCTTTTATTTTTTTATCAATCTCTTCCGGAAAAGAAATATTAATCGTTTTTCGCATGTTTTTAATTTAATTAATCCTGTATCTGTTCTGTGTATTAATTGTATTACAGCTCTTTTTTTTGTCAAGAAGTTGCACTGCTATCAGCGCCACAAAATTATTATCCAGAGCCAAAGGTCCTGTGACCCGGGTTCGATTCCCGGCACCCCGACTAGTTTAAATTTTCTTAAAATTGGAGACAGT